>CAZKZR010000259.1:0-5174 GCA_964557245.1 uncultured Anaerolineaceae bacterium
GACGCGGAGTTCGTGGGGGATCTTGCCGGGTTCGGCGTCGCTCTCACGGTCGTTCCGCCGGGCCTGGGCATCGGCGAGCAGCAGGAGCGCGTCACGGAGGATCTCGGGCTGGTAACCGAGAAGTGCCATCCCGGCGACGAGGCTGTCCCGGCCGAAGAGCGCATCGAACCAGGGCACTCCGGCGGCGAGAAAGCGGCGACCGCTGCGGGGAGTGGAAAGGCTGGCGACGTCGGAGACCGCCCGTTCAAAGAGCGCGTTGAGCTGGGGAGAGCTCGATTCCATGGCCGCCCAGTTCGCCAGGAGCATTTCCCGGTCGGCTTCGGCGTCGGCTGCCGCGCGGGTCACCCGGCTCGGGGCGGACTGGCGGTCCAGGCTGACCCGAAGCGTCAGCCCGAATGTCTGGCCGGGGTTAAGCGTCGTCGTGAACTGCGCGCACTCCGCCGTGAGGGAGTTGGGCGCGGGTGAAAATTGCATGGTGGTCCGGCGGTTGATTCCATCGGCGCCTGCATAGTCGAACACTGCGCGGTCGGCCGTGAGCGAGGTCCTAGGAACGGGTTTCTGGCCTTTCCGCTGGACTCCGCGAATCACGAAGATGTCTTCGAAATCGCACGCGTATTCGATGTCCAACTGGAGTTCGGTCGCGTAGTGGCCGTAGTTGGCGAGGGTTATGCGCTCGGTGATCCCGTTGCGGAGGGCGCGCTCTCTGCGGATGACAAGACTTTGGCCGGGAACCTGCTGGCCCACGCAATCGACCATCGCCGGATTGGTGAGCGTGCTGTTGAGGATCACGCCGCGCTCATGGGAATCCAGCTGGATCATCTCCGAACCGCAGCAGAGAAGCCGAAGGCGCGAGAGGTAGCGGGTGTCCCGGCGGTAAAGACCAACCGATGGGTCGGTGACCGCGTCAAAGTCTCCGCCGGGCCAGCAGAGAAGGGAGAGGGCCTCGCCGCGGAGGATGGTGAGGTGTCCGATGCCGATAGTCGGCCGCGGTTCCGTCCCAGAGGTGCCCTCACTTCGTGGCGTCATCGGACCTCATCAAGGAAAGATACAGCCGCTCGTGGGACTCGACTGCGATAGCGGCATCGAAATTCGCCATCGTGTGAGCCCGGCAGTTCACCCTGTCGATGCAATCCAGGCGGTCAACGGCCTCGGCCGCCTCCAGGACCGACGCGCGAACGAAGCCGCTGACTCCTTCGCTGATGACTTCAGGCACGGATCCCCTTGGGAAACCGATGACAGGTGTTCCGGCCGCCATGGACTCGATCATCACGAGGCCGAACGGTTCATCCCAACTGACTGGAAAGAGCGTGCCGAGTGCACCGGCGAAGGCGAGCTGCTTCTCGTGCTCGTTGGCTTGGAGTTCGAGGTCGACTTTTGCCGCGGCGAGGTTGGCGCGAATGTGGTCGAAGTACTCGATTTCCGGCGGTTCGTTGACCTTCAGCAGCATTCGCAGTGGTCGGCCGGCTCGCTGCGCGATCTCGACGGCTTCGAGGGGGCCCTTCTCGGGCGCTGCCCGGCCCACGAAGAGCAAATAGTCTCCTGGTTTCTCGGACCAGATGACTTGCTGGACATCGATGGCGTTGTGGATGACCGTGCTGCGGACGCCCGGCGGGAAGGTCCCGCGCTGGTGGTCGCTGATGGCGACAAGCTCCACCTGGCGAGCAACCGATTCGTAGAGCAGCCCGAGTTCGGGAAGGACCACGCCGTGGACGGTGTGAATGACCGGCAGAGGGAGCAGGCTGCCCGCCGCGAGGCCGGCGATCGTGTGGTCATGAACCACATCGAATTCGCGCCAGTGCTGATAGGCCGTGACCGCGTTCGCCGTCTCAACGGCGGTGTTGCCGAGGAGCTCGGGCATCGGGCGGGGGAGGGTCTCGCAGACCCGGGCGGCGGAAGAACCGCGCGGGCCGAAGAGGGTGACCTCGTGACCGCGCCGTTCCAGGCCCGAAGTAAGGAGCGCGACGACCCGCTCGATACCTCCGTAGGCGGAGGGAGGTGTTGTGAACCAGGGCGGCGCAATCATCGCGATGCGAAGTGGTGTAGTGGAGGACGCCTCTGCAGCCTCCGGAACCTCGGATGTGGACCCCAACGCGTGTTGCCCCCTCGCCTCTCGCCCGATCAAAGGCTAGTTGGCGGTCACGCTTCGGAGGCGAAAGGCGGTTGCGGATCTCGTTGCAAAACCATTGCGACCGCCGGTGGCCGTTAGAGCAGCCAGAGTAAGAGGCGCTCGGCCGGATCCCCCTGCTGGCGCGCCCAGCGGGAACGGTTTGCCGACCATCCCTGTTGCAAGCGGCCCGACTCGAAGGCTTCGGGTACCTGCGGGTGGACGTACGACTCGCGGCAAACGGCGGGAGTGTTCCCCAACCGCTCAGCGGCGGCCCGGTATCCGGCGTTGAGCGTCCTCGAAAGTTCACGGGCCGTGGAAGGCACGGGCTGCTCCGCGAGGAAGCGCGCTGCCGCGACGGTGCCGTGCCAGGTGCGGAAATCTTTGGCCGAAAAGTCCGCGCCGGAGAGTTCCCGGATGTATTCGTTCACGTCGGCGCTGGTGATGCGGTGAGGGGCGCCGCCTTCATCTTCGTAGCAAAACAGCCAATCGCCGGCTACATCGCTGCAGTGGAGGAGGACTCGCGCGACGCGGGGTTCGCGGGCGGATATGGTCTGGCGCTTGCCGCCCTTGGCGGTGAAATCGAGCGAGACGACAGACTGGCTCAACTGGGCGTTCGCCCGCTGCAGGGTGGTGAGGCCGGCGCTGCCGTTTTCGCGAGCGTACTGGTCGTTGCCGATGCGGATGGCGGTTTGGTCCAGCAGGGCAACGACGGCGGCCAGGACGCGCCTGCGGACGAGGCCGTGACGCCGGAGGTCGGTATCCACGCCGTTTCGGATGCGGCGCAGGGCCTTTCCGAAGGCGGCGAGACGGGCGTACTTCTCACCGTCCCGAGCGGCTCGCCAGTCAGGATGGTAGATGTACTGCTTGCGGCCGCGAGCGTCGCGGCCGGTCGCCTGGATATGGCCGTGAGCCGTCCGCGCGATCCAGACGTCCCGCCATGCGGGAGGGATGGCCAGCGCTTTGATGCGAGCTACGGTCCTGGGGTTGACGGGCTCGTTCGTGCCGCTGTGAACGTATGAGAAGCCTTTCCCGCGGCGGAGCCGGCGGATGCCGGGCTCGTCATCGCTTACCAGAACGAGGGCGGAGGCAGCGGGCTGTTTCTCAGCCGCTGCGCGTGCCGGAACTCTGGGTTCTGGGGATGCCATGGCCGTGAACGTACCAAACCGCGGCCTCGCCGGATGTAGCACGGCCGGCGGGCGTAACTTGCGGATTCCTCGCAGTTGCACGTTAAGGGCGCGCTGGGTGGTGCTGCTCCTTGCTGCAACAGAGTTGCTATCGAGTTTGTCGCCGCCGTTAGACGTTCTCCGACGTCTGCTGGCTACGTTGCGAGTAGCGAAAACAGGAGGCCTGCATGGCTCGCGTACAAAAGTCAGTCGAAGTCGATGTGCCGGTGACGACGGCATACAACCAGTGGACCCAGTTCGAGGAGTTCCCGCACTTCAAGGAGGGGGTCAAGTCCGTTACACAACTGGACGACCGCCGGCTTCATTGGGAAGCGGAAGTGGGTGGGCACGAGAAGGCCTGGGATGCGGAAATCAAGGAGCAGGTGCCCGATACCCGGATCATCTGGCGGAGCCTTGACGGCGAAGAGAATGCCGGGGTTGTCACGTTCGATGCGCTTGAAGCGGACCGCGCCCGCGTCAATCTGGAGATGAGCTATCGGCCCGAGGGCTTCACGGAGAGCGTGGGCGACGCGCTCGGCTTCATGTCACGACGCGTGGAAGGCGACCTGAAGCGATTCAAGAAGTTCATCGAAGAGCGCGGCGTAGAGACCGGCGCCTACCGCCAGACGCTGTCCAACGATTCCGTCCCCGGCGGGTTCACCGGCGGACGGCCGGCACAACCGGGAAATGAGAGGGTTTAGCCATGGACGCGAAGTGCTCACATGCCAAGTGCAATTGCACCGACACCAGGTATGAACGGGAGGGCCAGCGCTTCTGCAGCGCAGCCTGCGCCGGCGATGCGCAGACTTCCCTTGCGGACGCCATGTGCGGATGCGCCCACGCGGGCTGCGGCGGCAAATAATGGCCCGGACAGATTCGGACGCTCCCTCCTGGTTGGAGGGAGCGGTTTTGCTGGTGGCGAAACAACTCGCAACGCGGCCCCAGGATTCGCAGCGCGACATCCATGTCTGGGACGACGGTTCGGTAACCGGGCCGAAGGATTCGGACTCCGCGGTCGCTGAGCGCAGGCTCATCGCCACGTTTTCACCTGGCGAGCACCCGAACCGGGAAGCGATCGAGACTACCTTGATCAACGGCCTACAGACCGTTCCTTCGCGGGAGAGCGACCAGGAGCGGCGAGGGTAGCAAAATACCTGGGTTGGGACAGGGCGGAGCCGGCCAGAGCGGACCGGCTTCGCTAACGCCGCTTTCGGGGGCCGGAACGGGAAGTTGAGGGCCGCCGGGGCGCGTCAGGCTGAGGGACGGGCGGCTTCTCCTTCGCTTCGTCCTGGTATTCGCCGCCGCGATCACCAGATTCGCGGTCTTTATCGGTGGGCATCGTCATTTTCGTTCCTCCCATTGCGGGTACATCAGGCGGCGTGGCGCCAGGCTACGAATCGGGAGTAGTCACTCTCCTGGCCTGACAGCTCCCCGTGCGGTCCGTCGGTGTGCCAGCCGGGCAAGAGATTGCCCATTTCGCGCCAGCGGAGGGCGTCGAGCCAAAGACGCATGTCGCCGGACGTAAGCACGCCGCGGCGCGTCCATTCCGTCAGGGCCGCCGCGACAATCTCGTATTCGCCCATGCCGCGAAGGGTGAAGTCGTAATAGGCGAGCCTCAGTTGATGGTCGGTCCAGTCATCGAGGCGCAGTTCGGGTGAAGCAAGGCGTGCGCCACCACGGGATGGATCAAAGGGTCGTACCAGCATCGGCAATCCTCCTCAGGACTTCCTCGGCTGACACCTCTTCATCTGGCGTGACGTTGGCTTCGTCTTCCATGCCATCGGCAACGAACTCATCCAGTTCATGCCGCTCGTTGTGGTCAGCGCGCAACTTGCTTTCGACGTTCAGTTCCTCCGGCTGCTCCTCAACGGAGCCCGACGAATCACGGCGTTCGGTTTCCATGA
>CAZKZR010000260.1:0-5143 GCA_964557245.1 uncultured Anaerolineaceae bacterium
GAGCTCATCGACACCCGTGCGGTCAGCCATGTCGATGAACGCATCGCGGCGGGAGCGGCCCATCTGGATTTCTCGCATGGTGCGCGTCAGTTCTTCGGCGAACGGTCCGTGGACTTTCTCGATAACTCGGGTGAAGGCAGCGTCAATGCCCAGGCCGGCTTCAACGGAAGCCGTGATGAGGTCGAAGGCGTCTGGCAAGGACCGCCAAATTTCCTTCTTTCGCCGGTTAATGCGGCCCAAGATCATGATGCGGGGTCCGTAAACCCCGAGGGCGGTCATTACGCCGAACGTACCAGCAACGATTTTGAACGGTTGGCCAACGCTGTACATGTACAGCGTCATAAGCGAAGGCAGCACGCCGGTGGTGACAGCGACGATTAACAGCAGCTGCCCGGGTTTGATCTTCATGCCGCCCTGGACTAGCGCCTTCTCCAGTCGCTCCGACATGTTGGAAGGCAACACGCCGTTCGCCTTGCGGCTCAGGTTTTTGACCAGTGGCCGGAGGACGCGCTGAGTGAACGAACCCTCAGGATCCGGAAGCGCTTCCCGCGAGGGTCTCGCATACCGAAGACCGCCGAGGCGGACATCCATAGCGCCGCCCGCTGTGGACTTGTGCAACAGGCCATAAACCATGAGCGTAACGGTTACGAACGTTGAGACAGCAACAAGAAACGGCATCTTAAATCTCGATGTTCACGATTTTTTGGATGACGAGGAAGCCGAGGGTCTCCGAGACCGCGGCGCCGCCGAGCATCATTCGTCCGAGCTTGTCCGTGAAGAGCAGGCTCGTGAACTCCGGGTTGATGACCATAAAGATCAGGAACAGCCCAATCGGGATTCCGCCGATTACGTATCCCGTCATGCGCTGTTGGGATGTCAGGGTGCGAATTTCGCCGCGGATGCGGGTGCGTTCGCGCATGGTGTGGGCCACGTTGTCGAGAATTTCGGCAAGGTTACCGCCCACTGAGCGCTGGATGAGGATGGCCGTGATCACGATGTCGAAGTCGGAGCTGCCTACGCGTTCGTTGAGAGAACTCAGGGCCTGCTCCACGCTCGCACCCATCGCCGTGTCCCGGAGCGTGCGCCGAATCTCGATCTGCAGGGGCACAGGCGTTTGCTCCGCGGCGGACTCCAGCGCCTGGAGGAGGCCGAAGCCTGCGCGCAGGCCGCTGGACAGCATCTGCAGCAGTTCCACCAGTTGTTCTTCCATCTTGTGCAGGCGCGTGGCCTTCTTCCGCTTGAGCCAGAAGCCTGTCGCAAGGAAGCCGAGCGGCAATCCCAGCACGCCGAGAATTGGAACGGGTGCGAAAACGAAACCGAGGACCGTGAGGACGAGCGAGACCGCGATGCGAATGAAGAGGTATTCCTTCGCGTTGATGGTCAGCCCCGCCCGCTCGAGGTCTTTCGTCCATGTGCTCGCCAGGTTTCCTGACAGCAGGGTAATACCGGCCAGGCTCACGGCGCCGCGCCGTCGCAGGCTAATTTTTGTGTCTACGGGTAACGTTGCCTCGGCATCTTTGAGCCGAGTCAACCGGGCGGCAGCGGCGGGATTCACCGATCCGATGCCGGTGAACCACAGGACGCCAGTGGTTGCGAAGGCCCCCGCGCAGAGGGCTGCAAGAATCATCAACATCTGCTTACCAGCCTTCCGCCGTCCCGAAGAGGGAGTTGGGCAGTTCGATGCCTGCGATGGCGAATTTGTGGACGAAGCCCGGGCGAATACCGGTGGGCTTCATGGCGCCGTGGACCTTGCCGTCTTCGTCCACTCGATCGAGCTTGAACAGGAAGATGTCCTGCAACGTGATGGTCTCGCCTTCCATGCCGCTCACTTCCGTCACGTGGGTGACCTTACGCGAGCCGTCCTGGAGCCGGCTGATCTGGATAAACAGGTGAATTGCGGAGGCGACCTGCTCGCGGATGGCGCGAGAGGGCAGTTCCATGCCGGCCATCAGCACCATGTTTTCCATGCGGGAGAGGGCCTCACGGGGGTTGTTGGCGTGGATGGTCGAGATGGACCCGTCATGGCCGGTGTTCATGGCCTGCAGCATGTCGAAGGCTTCCTCGCCTCGGACTTCGCCGACGATGATGCGGTCGGGGCGCATGCGGAGGCAGTTCCTTACCAGATCCCGCTGCTTAATCTGGTTCTTGCCTTCGATGCTCGCAGGCCGCGCCTCGAGCGTGATGACGTGGTCCTGCTGGAGCCGAAGTTCCGAAGGGTCCTCGATGGTCACGATGCGCTCGGTGTTTGGGATGAAAGCCGATAGCGCATTCAGCATCGTGGTCTTACCAGTGCCGGTACCACCGCTGATGATGATGTTCATGTGAGCGCGGACGCACATCGCCAGGAATTCCGCGGTGGCCTCACTGAGTGCCCCGACGGCGATCAGGTCAGCCATCCGCATTTTGTCCGCCCGGAACTTCCGGATGGTAATGCTAGGCGCCTTGGGAGAGGCTGGCGGGATTGTGATGTTCACGCGGGAGCCGTCAGGAAGGCGGGCGTCCACCATGGGACTCGACTCGTCAATTCGGCGCCCCAGCGGAGCGACGATTCGCTCGACGATTCGCATCACGTGCTGCTTATCGCGGAATCTGACCGGGCTACGGAAGATGCGTCCTTCTCGTTCGAAGTACACCTTGTCGATGTCGTTGACCATGACTTCCGAGATGGATGGGTCGCGGAGGAGAGGCTCCAGCGGCCCGAGTCCGAGCGCTTCGTCGGCAACTGCTTCGAGGAGTTCCTCGCGACTGCTGCCCCCGAGCTGGATGCCTTCCTGCTGGATGAGTTCCCGGGCCGCCTTCATCACGGCGTCGCGCTGTTGCTCCGGTGCGAGGCCTTCCAGGGCTCCATGCTCGAGTTCTTCGATCAGGAGCTCGTGTAGGCGGATTTTTGCGGCTTCGGCCGCCGGGTTGGCGCCTTTCGCGCCGCCCAACGCTTCCACGGGACGGGGCGCGGGCCGCATCGGCTCCGGGCGCTGGACTTCGCCGCGCTGCGCGGCCGGCACAGGCTCCGGAGCCGGGCCGCTTCGAAGCGCGCTCATCCGCGGCTGACCGGGAATACCTGGCGGGGTTGGCGCGATTGACTCGACGTCTCCCCAGCTGCGGCCTTGTGGGGCCGGCCGCTGGAGTTGTCCAGACGGGCGCAGCCGCCCGGGCTCCTGGGCCGGCGATTCGGCTTCAGCGTTTGGCCGCCCCGGGTCCGCCCCGAGGCGACGGCGTGCATTCGACCACCCGAAGGCGGGCTTTTCATCTCCCGATGGTTGACGGTCTCGAGAATCGTCTGCCATTGCAAGTCACCTCGTGCGAGTTATGCGCTCTTCTTAAAGAGGCGGCCGAAGCTGAATCCACCGCCCTTGCGCTGCGCCTTCGACCGCTGGCGAATGCCGGCGAGCGCGCGCGCGATTTCTTTGATTTCCATTGCAACCCGGCTGTTCGGGCGGCTCATGACGATCGGGCGGCCCAACTGGGCGGCTTTCACCACTTCGTTGTCCTGCGGGATCTTCCACCACAGTTCGGTGTCCAGGGTCCGCTCCACGTCCTTTTCTCGGACGCCCGTGTCCACGCCTGCGCGGTTCAGCACTACCTTGATCCGCTCGTCGTCGTTACCGAATCGTTCGTGCAGCATTTCGAGCGCCAGGACGGTGTCCTTAATGCTCGCCATGTCCAGGGTGGTAATGAGAAGGATCATCGTCCCGACTTCAATCGCCGCCGCCACGATTTCGTTGAACGTGCCCGGGGTGTCCAGGATGACGAAGTCGTGCGTCTGTGAAAGCACATCGACCACGTCGCGGATGTGGTGGGAACTCAGGTTTCGCCAGTCACTCGGGCGGGTCGGCGCGGGCAGGATGCGAACGCCTGATTCGTGCTGGACCAGGTAGTCCCGCAGCGAATTGCGATCCACGTTGTCCAGGTTCCGGGCGAGGTCCGCGATTGAGCGTTCGACAGGGATGTCCATAGTGATGGCTACATCGCCGAAGCGAGTGTCCATGTCCACGAGGGCGACGGTCTGGTGCGCTTCGGTGGCGAGCGCAACCGCGAGGTTGGAGGCAATGGTGGTCTTGCCAATGCCTCCCTTGGCCCCGAACACTGTGATGATCGTGCCCTGGGCAACCGGGTCAGCGAGTTCGCCTCGGCGGCGCTGACCTTCGCGTTCCTTCTTCTCGAGGACTCGCATGATCGAGCTCTCGAGCTCCTCGGAGGTGTACGGCTCCTGGATGTAGTCCGAGGCGCCGCCGACCATCGATTGCCGCATCAGGCGGATGTTCGCTTCCGTGGAAAAGACAATGATCGGGAGGTCCGGCAAGCCGTCATTGATGCGTGACAGCGTCTGGACCGGGCGGACCAGCGGCTCCTCGATGCGCATCAGGACGAGGTCAGGGCGCATCTGGAAACAGAGCGTGAACGCCTCTACCCCGTAGCCGGCCGTTGCCAGCACCTGGAACCCCTGCATGGAGAGCGTTTTCGCCATCTCCGCCGAGGTTTCGCGGTCCGGATCGACAACTATCAGTTGCGGTACCCGTGCCATTGTCTTCCTCCACCGTTGTCGCGCCCCGGAGACCACCGGGGGACTCAGTTCGTGTCGAGACGGCTGCCGGATTGGCAGCCGTCCTCAGGTTGTTTGTCAGCCGGCTATTTCTTGGCCGGGAAGATGTCTTCGAACGAGAACAGCGTCTTGCCCGAAATCGGGTCCGCATCGCCCTTCTGGCGGGGAAGAATGCGGAACTGGCCTTCGTCGTCCTTCATGGCGTCGATCATCGCGACCTTCGCCACCAGGTCCGGGGGAAGAGCGATCGTGATCGAGATCGCTTTCTCGTAGGTCGTGGCGTCCTGGTCGGGGCTGATGGCCTGGGTTGCGGCGTTGCCGCTCACCTGTGCGCCGCCGGTGCTCCCGTTCTTGTCGGTCGCGATCTTCGGCACGGTCTTCACCACGGTCTGTGAGACCGCAAGCACTTCGACGTCCTGGGCGATGTAACCTCCGACCAGGTCCGGCTTCTCTTGACCGGTGAGCGGGTCAGCGACCATGAACGCCGTGATTCCGAGCACATCTACCCGGTCACCGGGCTGAGGCAGGCCGCCAGCGATCCACGCTTCGTGGGGCACCATGAGCGAGAGAGCCCGCATGCCGGCCGGCACTTTCCAGGTAAGC
>CAZKZR010000261.1:0-5143 GCA_964557245.1 uncultured Anaerolineaceae bacterium
GTGCTGCGGGCCTGCCTGCCGGGTGCTCGGGGGCGATCTGGTCCGGGAAGCTATTCAGGAAGAGCTCGGGCTGGCGTTCCATGAGCAAACTCCAGACCACAAAGTCGGCCTGCACATCGGTCAGTGCGTCGGCACCTGCTCGGAAGCGCCGCAGATCTGGGTAAACGGCAAGGTAAAAGGCAAACTGACACCGGAATCCGCTCGCGACCTCGCGCGCAGTCTGAAGGGCGCCGAATGAACACTCGCCTTGAATCGATCATCGCCGACGCAAAGAAGGCATGGCAGAGCGAGCAGGCCTCCGGCCGCATTCGCATCCGGGTGACGCGGGACACCTCGTCGCTCGCGCGCGGGGCCGACGAAACGATCGCGAAGCTCCAGGCTGCGGTCGAATCGAAGAAGCTCGTGGCCGATATCGGCATAACGGGTTCGTGGGGCTTCAACTGGATGGAGCCGTGCGTGACCGTTCGGTCGGCCGCCGGCACCCACACGATCCTGTACGGGAACGTCACGGAAGACCGCGCAGACGAGTTCATCGAGGCGATTGCGGCGGGACGCGACTTCCCGGAACTCGCGATCGGCGTGGTTGAAGGCAACGCGACGGCGGAGATCCCGCTGCTTTCGGACCACCAATTCATGCAGGGGCAAGTTCGCCGCTTGATGGCGAATATCGGCACCACCGACCCAGAGAACATCGACCACTATCTCGCCCACGACGGCTATGCCGGCTTTGGGAAGGCCCTCGAGCTCGACGCTGAAGCGATCGTGAAGGAGATGCTGGACAGCGGCCTTGGGGGACGCGCGGGCGCTGGTTTCCCGACCGGGCGGAAGTGGGACTTCCTGCGCACCGCGACGGCTTCGCCGCGGTATCTCGTGTGCAACGCCGATGAAGGCGACCCCGGGGCGTGGGTGAACCGCGTGCTCCTGGAGGGTGACCCTCACCTCATCGTCGAAGGGATGATGATCGCGTCGCTGGCCTGCCATGCGGACGAGGGCTACATCTATATCCGCTACGAGTACCCGCTGGCTTTCGCACGAATGAAGCAGGCGGTTGAGCAGGCACGGGCGAAGGGCCTGCTGGGCAAAAACATTCTGGGGAGCGGAAAGGACTTCGACCTGGTGGTGTTCTTCGGCGCCGGGGCGTACGTGTGCGGCGACGAAACGGGCCTCATGAGCTCGATCGACGGCTACCGCGGGATGCCGCGCATCAAGCCGCCGTTCCCGGCACAGGCCGGGCTGTGGAATAAGCCGACGAACGTGAACAACGTCGAGTCCTATGCAAACGCGCCCATGATCATGCGGAATGGCGCGCAATGGTGGAGCTCGGTCTCCGATGCCAAGGAGAAGGGGACGAAGATGTTCACCTTCTCGGGTTCGGTGAATTGGGCCGGCTGCGTGGAAGTGCCGTTCGGACCGACCATCGGGCAGGTTATCGACCAGTGGTGCGGCGGCATGCGCGAGGGCCGGGTGCTCAAGGGCTTCCAGCCCGGCGGGCCGCTTTCCGGGGTTTGCGCGGCGAACCGCAACCTGACGCTCACCCTCGATCCGTACCGTGAGCTCGGGCTGTTCCTTGGCGGTGGCGGCATCCTGTTCTTCGATCAGTACACCTGCATCGTCGACATGTGTAAGTTCTTCCTCGGCTTCTGCGAGGACGAAAGCTGTGGGCGCTGCACCACCTGCCACGGCGGCACCCAGCGGGCTGTTGAGACGCTGCGGCGAATCCAGGCCGGCGGCGGCCGGGACAGCGACATCGAGAACCTGAACAAGCTGGTTTCCACGATGGTCTGGTCCAACTGCTTCCACGGCCAGTTCGCGATGACGACGATCAAGACGGCGCTGAAAGCGTTCGCGAACGAGTGGCACGAGCACATCGTGGAAAAGACATGCTCGGCGGGCGTGTGCCGTGATCTGCGGAGTGGCATCCAAGCGGTGAGACGGAGCGAGGAACCGGCGTTGGCGCTCGCGGGGAGCTGACCTCGGGGCTTTGGGCTGCCGGATGAGTGGTAAAATTATTCGGTGGCCGAGACGCGAACCATCGGCGAGATTCTTCGCGACGCTGCGGCCGGGCGGCTGGAGCACGTGCTGGCCGAGAACCGAGCAGGGTATGACCCAATTGGCAGCGCGGAGCGGCTGTTTTCACTGCTTGAGCGGCGCGGTGTTGCCTATGTGCTGGTCGGCGGTATCGCAATGCTCCAGTACGTCGCCGGGCGAAACACCGAGGACATTAATTTAATCGTTGCTCCGACGGCGCTTCGCGTGGTTCCCGAACTCACGATGCTGAGCCGCGACAAGAACTTCGGGCGTGCGTCATTCGAGGGGGATCCAGGTCGACCTCTTGTTCACGACGAACAAGTTGTTTGACGCTGTGCGGCGCCACCATTCCCAGACCGTGACCTTCGGTTCGTCCCGAGTCGTCACCGCGACTCCGGAAGGTCTCTTGTTGCTGAAGCTCTTCGCACTACCTTCCCTGTACCGGCAGGGGAACACGCATCGTGCCTCAATTTACGAGTCGGATATCGCCGGTCTCCTGGCCTTGGGCAGTATTTCTGTCGGTACCGTGTGGGATCAACTTCAACCGCACCTGCTTCAATCCGATATCGATGAGCTCCGCACGATCGTTGCTGAAATTCTAGCCCGGAAGCACAGGTTCGACGGAGCTTCTTAGTGGCTGCGCCTGTCTTCAAGCGCAGACAAGAGCTTCCCGGCCGTGCCGGGAGGCTCTCTGAGTTGGTCGCTGCTCAGACGGCGAGGCGGACCGGGACCTGCTGGCGGTGTCGGGCGGACTTTTTCGAACGGGCGCTGGCGATGCGGTAGAGCAGGAGAGCGAGGACGACGCTCATCGAGACCGAGTAGAGCATGGTCACGGGCATGAGCCGGGTGTCGGTCCCGGCGGTGATGCCGTGGAACCAGGAAAGCACGTAGGCGGCGAAAGAAGCGAAGTGGAGCTTTCGCCACGCCTTCTGGCCGATGTACTTGCGTGCCCAGAAGCTACCGGTCACGGCCGCGCTGAGCCAGGCGGCGACGATGCCGAGGCCGACCATCAGGGGTTCGTAGGGTGCGACGAATGGGACGACCAGGTCGAACACGGTGAAATGGAAGAAACCGTCAAAGAGCAGTGCCCCGCCGTGGACGGCCACGAAGGCGAGCGAAAGGACGCTGAGGAATTGGTGGACGGTGAAGACCGTGAGCCTGGACATGGACTTGTCGGCGGCTTTGCTGCTGATCAGAAGGCCGAAGACCATCGAGCCCGAGAGCAGAGCGAAAGCTGCGAGGCCCGATGCCCGGCTGATCAGCCATGCTGCGTGGCCTGTCTCGTTCAGGCGAAGGGCCATCCCACCGGTCATGGCGGCGACGATCGCGATGATGAGAGGCGAGGTGTAGCGGTTCATCACGAGGCCTTTGTGGTCTTGCTGGTGGTCGAAGTCGTGCTCTTGGTGGTGGTTGACGTCGTGTTTGTTGCGGTTGTGGCCGTGGCCGTCGCCGCCGTGGCGGCGGTAGCGGTGGCCGGGGCGGTTGTCGTGGTGGCCCCGGTCGAGCCTGTAGCGGCGCCCGCTGTGGCGGGGGAGGCGGTTTCGGAGACGGATGCAGTCTCAACGAGGACGACATCGTCGTCGGCCGCGCTTATTCCGTCATCGGAATTCGCCATGGGCTGCGCGAGCCACCCTGCCGTGAGCATGGTCAGTCCAGCGACAGCCGCCGTGATAGCGAGTTTGGTGTTGGTGTAGTCCTTCTTGGCCATCTGTGGTCCTCCGCGGGTTCGTGCGCCCGCAGATTCAGAATGGCTCTCGTGCATTGGCTGAAGATTGGACGAAGATGTGGAAATTCTTAGGGTTCGGACGCGTTAACTGGCGGCGGCCGAGGCTGTGACCGCCCTGAATTCGGCAGGCATGAGCGGGCCGGCCGCTTCAGCGGCCAGGCATTCGAGCAGTTCTTCGCGGTTCTTCACACCGAGGACAACGGTGGAGACACCCGGCATCGATAGCGCGTAGCGATGGGCGAGGAATGCAGCTGAGACGCCCCACTCAGCGGCGAGGGCGCGGAATCCCGCGGCGCGTTCGAAGTCCCGCTGTTCGGGGCTTGCCGCAGGCAAGTCGCGGTCCAGAGAGGCGGTGAGCGAACCGGCGGCGACGGCGCGGATGCCCATGACGCCCACCCTGTTGCGGTCCGCCGCGGCGATGATCTCGCGTGGCCGGGCAGGCCCGTCCCAGCGCTGCATACCGCCAGGCGAATCGAGCAAGTTGGTGATGCACTGCGCGATAGCGGGCTTCGGTGCGCCCTCGAGTACCTCAAGGATGGCGTCGGGGTATCCAGCGCCGGTGATGCCCCAGGCACGGGCCCGGCCGCTCGCCACGATGCGCTCGAAGGCGGGAATCACGGCTTCGCGGAAGTTCTCCAGCGAGACGCGGGTCGTGGCCCCGTCTGGAGCGTCGCGGTCGATCATCCCGTGCAGGATGAAAATGTCGACATGGTCCAGGCGCATACGCGCGAGGCTGGCGTCGAGGCTCGCGGAGAGGCGATCGTAAACCTCGGCAGGCGGCGGGTTGCCGAGCATGCACTTGGTGGTGATGCGCACGCCTGAGGGGAGCGAGCCATCGAAGGTTTCACCGACCACTCGCTCGGCTTCGCTGTCACGCCCGTACGAAGGTGCCATGTCGAGCAACGTGATGCCGGCATCGACAGCTTCCATGAGAGTGGCGATGGCTTCTTCACGCGTGGTCTGGCCCCAGACCTGGCCGAGTCCGCCGCCTCCGAGGGTGAAAGCAGAAACTGGGCCGAGTGAGCCGAGCTGGCGAGTGTCCATGCTAAAGAAGGCTCAGCGCGTGTTGAACGCCAACACGCGAGCGTAGGCCGCTGCCGCGCGTTCGAAGCTCTGGAAGACCGGTACGCCGGCGGCATGGAACTTCGGGCCGATGCTGGCGACGTATTCGGCTTCGTGCGCGGGGTGCAGGATGACGACGAACGGCTTTTCCGAGCGTTCCTTGTGCTTCACGATCTCGGCGATGGTTTCGTCGAGCGTTTCCGGCTTACCCTTCCACTGGCGCGCCGCAAACATCGCTGAGAGCTCCATCGCCATGCCGTCGATGTTCGGGTCGGCGTCGAGGATGCGAAGCACCTTGTCCAGCGTGTCCATGGAGCCCTGGATGGT
>CAZKZR010000262.1:0-5133 GCA_964557245.1 uncultured Anaerolineaceae bacterium
GCTGCCCGAATCCCGGCGCAGGCATGCGGATGTGCCCGGGCGTGCGTGACAGCTTCCAGGGCGGGGCTTCCATTTCCCAGGTGCCGGCGTCCGGGTGCGTGTGAGGCACCCAGGCCTCGCGCGTGCGCAGCTGCGGGTCCGCCATGAGTTCCGGAATGGTGAGCGCCGCTCCTGCGGCAACCCCGAATCGCTGCAGGTGATGCATCGCCTCGTAGTGGCCGCGCACCGACGTCCACGCGTCGATGATTGCGTCCAGCTCGTCCTCGTTCGCTTTGCGCTGGGCGGATGAGGCGAAGCGAGGATCCGCGGCGAGTTCAGGTTGTCCAATCGCCCGGCAAAGGTTGGCGAACGACTCGTCCGTCTCGCATGCGATCGTCACCCAGCGGTCGTCGCCGGCGCTTGCGTACCTGTTGTGCGGCGCGTGAAAGGGATGCCGGTTGCCCAGCGGCGGGCGGGCAACGCCGTTCATGCTGTAGTCGACGAGGTACTCGCCGACGAACATCGTCAGGTTCTCGCGCTGGGCGAGTTCGAGGTATAGCCCCTCCCCTGTCCTGGAGCGCTGGCGCAACGCCGAAGCGACGGCGCCCACCAGTGCCGTGCCGGCCATGGGGTCGCCGTAGCTGAAGCCGGTCTTCATTGGCTCGTCGTTTTCGTAGCCTGAGATCGCGACAATCCCCGCGAGCTGCTCGACGTTTGACCCGTAGGCTACATAGTCCTTCTCAGGGCCGGTTTTGCCGTGCCCGGGCATCGAGACATAAATGATGTTCGGGTTCGCTGCCCGGACCTCCTCATAGCTGAGGCCGAGGTTGTCCATCACGTCGCTGCGGAAGTTCTCCACGATGACGTCGCTGACGGCGCAGAGCTTGAGCAGGGCAGCCCTACCTCGTTCGTCCGCCAGGTCCAACGCCACCGCGTACTTGTCTCGATTGTTGTGGTTGAAGTAGGCGGACTTGTTGTACCAGTGATGGTCCGTGCGGGGGACGAGCCCGAGAGAGCGCAGTAGATCCCACTGACGCGGGGCTTCCACCTTAATCACTTCGGCGCCGTAGTCCCCGAGCATGCGGGTACCAAAAGGGCCAGCCCAGACCATCGTCAGGTCGATGACTCGAATACCGTCCAGGGGCATCGTCATTGCTTCGCTCCCAATCTCGCGAGGCTCGCGGGGCCTTCCCACGTTTCGCCGTTGTCGAGGAGCACCGAGAGGACGGTGCCCGTTTCTTCCACGGTTCCCGGCAGTTCGGGGCCCCTGCGCGGATAACCCCTGCCGGACGGCACCATCACGCGGACACCTACCGGGAAGTCCGCCGAACTGGCGATCTCGAGCGTCTCGATGCGCCGCCCGATCGTCCGCGTGATCGCTTGAAGTAGTGCGAAGTCCTGCAGCCCGCGCAACGTCTTCAGCGCTTCCACGGCTCCCGAAGGTTCTTTTGCACCGCGAATGTCCGCGGGCGCGGGGATCGATTCTTCGGCGCCTTTCTTCAGGAGCGCTGTCACCATCCGCTTGATTCGCGGGGCCGCCTCTTCGAGCGCCGCACGCAACGCCGGCATGTCGTCGCAGGATTCATAGAAGGCGATGGCTCGGGCGGTGTCATCGCGCGCGGTCAACGGCGGACCTCCGCCAGCACTTCGGCGGTGTGCGCTCCGAGCAACGGAGCAGGGGCGGCCGCCCATGCGTCCGGGCCTATCCACCAGGGCGGGCCCGGGTAAGCGGCTTCGCCGGCGACCGGGTGGGCGATGGTCTGGATCGATCCGCGTTCGCGCAGATGGGGGCTGGTCATGAGGTCTTCCATCGTATGGACGAAGGCGATGGGCGCGCGGCCGGCGCCGGCCCGCCGGTAGATATCGTGCTTGGTCTCGCCGGCTGCCCACGTGTAGAACTCCGCCATCAGCTCGTCGTTGTGCTGCGTGCGCGCGGCCTGGGTCACGAACCTCGGATCGCTGCCCAGGTCCGGGCGGTCAATGACTTCGGTGAACGGCTTCCAGTTGCGCGGCATCAGGTGGATGCCCAGGTAGCCATCGGCGCAGGGATAGATTCCGATGAAGCTGGCCATGTGGTTGCCCCGGCGCAGACCGGCCCACCGTCCCATGTAGCTGTAGTAGGGAATGCCGGCTTCAAGGAGTGGCGCCATGCACTGCTGGATGCTGATGTCGACGTGCTGGCCGACACCATCACGCTCGGCGGCGAGGACGGCGAGCATACCCGCGGAGAACGCGTTTAACCCGCCCTGGTAGTCCGCCTGGTAGCCGCCGTTCTTCAGCGGTCCGCCCTCCTGGGTGCCAGTGATGAACATCTGACCGCCCGTGGCAAAGGCGATCAGGTTGTTGCTTTCGTACTCCGCGTAGGGGCCGTACTGCCCGAAGGTGGTCACAGAGATCACAACCAGCCGCGGATTCACGGCGGAGAGCGATGCAAAATCCAGTCCGAGCGCGCGCATTTCGGAGGGCTTGAAGTTTTCGATGAGAACGTCCGCGGATTCCGCCAGCTTGAGCAGTTCGGCGCGGCCCTCGACCGAGGCGATGTCGAGCCCAACGGACTTCTTCCCCGTGTTGAGGTACAGGAAGAGTGCGCTCGTCTCCAGGTCCGGTATTCCGTCCTTGAACGGGCCGTGCGCGCGCGAGATGTCGCCGCCCGGGGGTTCAATCTTGATGACTTCAGCGCCATAGCCGGCAAACAGCTTCCCGCAGTAGGGCGCCGATACGAACGTCCCGATTTCCAGGACGCGAAGGCCTTCGAGAGGTTGGGGCATGCCGGCGATTCTACGCGGAGTGCGCGCGCTCGGGGATGGTTGCCGCTGCTCGCCGTCCTGCGCGGGAGCCGGCGCCGGCGAAGTCTGTTAGGAAAGCGGCCCGTATACTCAACCGCACTTTCCTCATTCTCTGTCTACACGTGGCGCGGAGGTTCCAGCATGCCGTTGTCTCTCGGTTTCAGTTCAAAGGTCTTCCAGGTCGATACGATCCAGCTGGAGGGCCACCAGGAACAGATCGTCAAAGGCGGCCGGCACCTGTTCTCCCTTCTCCCGAAGGCCTTCGAAGGCATCAAGCAGATTGGAGTCATTGGCTGGGGTTCCCAGGGGCCGGCACAGGCGCAGAACCTCCGCGATTCGCTCGAAGGGACCGGCATCGTGGTCAAGGTGGGCTTGCGGCCGGGCTCCGGCTCTATGGACGAAGCGCGTGCGGCCGGCTTCAACGAAAAAGACGGGACGCTTGGCGAGATGTTTGCGGTTGTCGCTGAATCGGACCTCGTGATCCTGCTCGTATCCGATTCCGCGCAGGCCGAGATCTTCCAGGACGTGTTTGCTCGGCTGAAGCCAGGCGCCACCCTCGGTCTTTCTCACGGCTTCCTCGTGGGGCACATGAAGAACGTTGGCGCGTCGTTCCCCAAGAACATCAATGTCATCGCGGTCTGCCCGAAGGGCATGGGCCCCTCAGTCCGGCGTCTCTACGTGCAGGGCTCGACCGTGAACGGGGCCGGTATCAACAGCAGCTTCGCGGTCGAGCAGGACATCGACGGTCGTGCGACGGACCTCGCATTGGGCTGGTCGGTCGCAATCGGATCGCCCTACACCTTCCAGACAACCCTCGAGTCGGAGTTCAAGTCCGACATCTACGGCGAGCGAGGCATCTTGCTCGGAGCCGTGCATGGGATCATCGAGAGCCTCTACCGGCGCTACATCAACGAGGGCATGAGCCATGAGGAAGCGTTCCGGCATTCGGCCGAAGCGATCACCGGTCCGATTTCGCGGATCATCTCCCGACAGGGCATGCTCGGCGTCTACGAGGCGGTGGGCGCCGACGGCCGGCCGGAGTTCGAGTCCGCGTATGCGGCGTCCTATCCCGCGGCCCGCGAAATCCTCGAAGAGATCTACGATGAGGTCTCCAGCGGGAACGAGATCCGCAGCGTCATCCTTGCCGGCGACCGGCTGAAGCGCCGGCCGATGGGCATCATCGATCGGACTGAGACCTGGAAGACCGGCAAGGAGGTCCGTTCCGAGCGCAAAGAGGACGACATCCCGCTCGATCCGTTCACTGCGGGCGTCTACATCGCAACGATGATGGCCCAGATCGATGTCCTGATGGACCACGGGCACCCGTACTCGGAGGTGGCGAATGAGTCCGTCATCGAAGCGGTGGACTCGTTGAACCCGTACATGCACGCGCGGGGTGTCTCGTACATGGTGGACAACTGCTCCACCACGGCCCGTCTCGGCTCCCGCAAGTGGGCGCCGCGCTTCGATTACGTGCTGACGGAGCAGAGCTATCCTGCACTGGATGACAAGGACAAGACGGACGCCTCGCTGGTCGACAAGTTCAAGGAACACACGATCCACCACGTGCTGGCGGAATGCGCGAAGCTGCGCCCGTCGGTGGATATCTTCGTCGAGTAGTCGGAGTTCGGTCGTTCTACGAAGCAAACAGGCCCGCTTAAAACGCGGGCCTGTCGGCGTCCAGAGCTTGTGCCCTCCACTGGGGAGGCTAGCGAAGTGTCCTCTAGATCGGCAGGATCACCTGGCGGCGGTGGCGATCGTTTGCGTAGTTCTCGTATGGGTTCACGCCGATCTCGCGGAGCATCGAATAGCCTTCGATGACGCGGATCTTGCCGTCGACGATGCGGACCCAGTCGGCGAATCGCGGGCGGGCCGGGTCGATGGCGAGTTCTACCAGGGCGTCGTGTTCGCCGGCGAGGATGTTCGTGACGCGCAGGCGGCCGAATGCCGGCATCGGGATCTGGCGCAGAAAGTCCAGGATGGTGGCAGCGCCGTTGACGATACCGTAGACACCGTCGATGCAGGTGGCCTTCTCGTGCAGTTGTTCGAGCGCTCCCTCGGCGTTGCCGGAAAGCAATGCGTCGTAGAACTTTTGCACGGTGCCGCGGGTCGCGCTCGCGCTGCCGCCCTTGTACCCCAGCGCATCGGTCATGGAGGCGGTCGTCGGCTTGTCGAACTCGATGTCGCGGAGCATGCCGTAGAGCCGTCGGGTGGCGACTTCGCCGGCGTCGTCGAAACCGAAGACTTCAATAACGCGTTGGGTGAACGGCCGCCAGTCGTAGGCTTTGGCCTCGATGGTGGCGCGAACCGCCACGTTGGCACCTTCTTCGATGTACTCAAGTTCGGCGTAGTTGCAGTCGGCGTAGTC
>CAZKZR010000263.1:0-5096 GCA_964557245.1 uncultured Anaerolineaceae bacterium
GGGCCCTCCAGCAGCTTGCCATCGCGCTGAAGCGTCCTTCGCCGCGGCGTCGTCCCATGCGCCGTAGCCAGGCCACCCGGCGGGCTGCTTTTCCGTCACAGCGGCGTTCGCGAGCGCACCGGGGATGGGACCGGCGGCGATTGCTCGCCCCCCGACGAGGTTCGCAAGCAGTGGGTGCCGATTCAGTGCCATGCTCAATGCCGTGACCAGTTCCGGGTTGTTCCATGGCGGAGCCCCGATAAAAAACGAACTCATGATGAGTTCTCGTTGGACGCGGAATGGCCCAACCGCCGATCTCGACGAAAGCGCTCGTAGCTTCAGAGCATCACGCCGGTCGAACACCATCGCCTCGTCCAGTGATCCGTCCGCGAACCGCCTCGCCGCATCGGCAGGCTCCACCACATGCAGCTCATCGAGTAATGGCTTTCTGTGCCCATCGCGCCAGGCCGTGAACTTCACGCCGTCGTCGGCCCAATCGAACATCCACGGCCCACTACCGATCACGTGGTCGGAGTCCAGTTTCTCCCACTCTCCCGCGAAGGCGGAGACGGCCTCCGGGGCTTGAATCAGCGCGAACTCCGATGCCAGCGTGTCGAGCAGGAACTCGTCCGGCCGGTGGAGTCGCAGTCGCACTTTTCCCGCCTCCGGGGTGTCCACTGACGCGATGGAAGCGTAGTTGTGATAGCGCTGCGCGAGGGGAGCCTTGCCTCCTGCCGCGATCCTCAGGGCGCGCTGCAAATGGGCCACGACGTCCTCGGCCGTGACTGCCCGTCCGTTCAACGGCGCCTTCGGCTGCCAGCGGGCGGCCGGGTCGAGGTGCAGGATGAATGTCTCGGGGTCGGGAGTCTCCCAAAGTCGCGCCAGGTCGCCCGCAACGCCTCCTGCCGCCCACTGCACGAGCCGAGAATGCGTCCGGCCGAGGATCTCGACCACCGACGACTCGCCCGTGAGCTGCGCGTCGAATGTGTCGAAGTTGAACCGCCCTGGCGCGGTGATCGTCTGCGAGCCGCCCGGCATCGGAGTCGTCGGCGTCGGCATGACCGTCGGCTCAGGGGTGGGCGGTGGATTTCCCGGGAGCCGTGCCGACCGTTTGTCGTCCGCCAGCGCGTACATCCCCGCTGCGGAGGCGCCCGCCGCCAGCGCTGTCCCGGCTGACCCTGCGATGAACGCCCGTCGCGTGAGGCGCGGCATCACCGTTTCACAGCCGCCAGGTGAGGATGTTCGCCTTCGAGCAGCCCGGCGTCCGGGCTCAGGCAGCACTCCATTGCCTCGTGCAACGCCGGCGTTTCAGGTTGCAGCGTCACGTGGCCGATGCCGAACCGCTCCCGGAAGAGGGCTGCGAGGTCCGTGAGGATATGCTCCGTGCACGTCACATCGTTCAGTTCTACGTGCGCGCTCAGCGCCGGGAATGACGGCGCAATCGACCAGACGTGCACGTCGTGCAGCGCAAGTACTCCCGGCACATCGAGTGCTGCATCCTCAATCGCCGATGGGTCGATGCCGCGCGGAGCACTCTCCAGCAGGATATCGCCCGAAACCTTGAGCAGCCCCCACGCTCGTGGGATCACAAGAGCCGCGATCAGCAGGCCTGCGATCGCATCGATGCCGTTCCACCCTCCGCAGGCAATGATCGCGGCTGAAACCACCACCGCGACCGACCCCGCGGCGTCCACGGAAGCCTCGAGAGTAGCGGCCCTCACGTTCAGGTTTTCGCTCGAATGGCTGTGCAGAATTCGCACCACAGCGAGGTTCACCATCAGGCCGGCCAATCCCACCACAATCACCGGGGTGGTATCCACATCCGGAGTCTCCCGGAGGTGGTTCACCGACTCAAAAGCGATGTACCCGGCGATCAGCATCAGCAAGACGACGTGCAGCGGTACGACCAACACCTCGAACCGCGCGAACCCGTACGTGTGGCGTCCTTGCGCCGGCCGCCGGGCCAGCGTCGCCGCCCCCAGCGCAAGCACTAACCCTCCGGAGTCCGCCAGCATATGGCCCGCATCGGACACCAACGCCAGGGAGTTCGTGAGAAAACCAGCGACCGCCTCGACGATCACGAAGACGCCGGTGACCAGCAGCCCGAAAATCAGAGCGCGTCGAGCCTGTTCGGCGTGCGTATGCACCTTCCCATGCTAGCAGAGGGCGCGAATGCTACAGTTTACGTTCGGGCAAACGCACAAGTTGCCCGCTTGAGGGTTTACCGGCCTGTCCGGAGAACTAGCCGGCCTGACGGCCGCCATCGCCGAAGAACTCCAGCCCCTCCTGCGCGTCGGGGAGGGTTCGTTGCGCCTTGGACTGCCCGAAGCCGCTCGGGCGCCCGTCGCTGCCGCCATCACCCGGAACGCGCCCTCACCCGTTCTGCTCCTCGTATCGACACCGGCGAAGTCGCTCGCCATGCACGAGGAGGTCGGTCTCTTCCTCCGTCCCGATCTCCCGCTGGCTCGTTTGCCCGAGCGAGAGAGCCTGCCGTATGAATTTGCCAGGGATGATCACTCCCTCGCGATCGAAAGGAGCCGCGCTCTCGGTCTCCTCCGCGCGGGCGAACCCTGCCTCGTCGTCGCCTCGTGGGCTGCTCTTTCCGAACACTGCGCAGGCCCCGAAGTCGAGGGAGAGGGGCTCACGCTCACGGCCGGCGGACGCATGAGTCCAGCCGCCCTCATGGCGGACCTTGAGTCTTCCGGATATGCCATCGAGCCGCTCGCCGATTCCCCGGGGACCGCTTCTCGTCGCGGCGGCATCGTCGACATCTTTCCCACCACAGCCGAAAGACCGTTCCGCGTCGAATTCTTCGGCGACGAGATAGAGAGCATTCGCGAGCTCGATCTCGGCACGCAGCGCAGCGTTGCCCGGCTCGAACAGTTGCACGTCGCGCCAGCGGCCTCCAATTCCCAGGTCGCGCGCGTCAACGCGCGCGACCTCCTGGAAAGAGTCACCGCCTCCGGCGATGGCGCGGAAGCGGTCGTCGAGCAACTCGAGCTCCTTGCGCAGGGCTATCGCAGCGACTTCGCCGGGTTCTTCGAACCGCTGCTTCACTCGGCGACAGCCATGGACCATCTCTCGGCGGGGACAACGGTGCTCCTTGATGAGCCCGAGGATGGGGCCGCAGCCCTCGAAACCACGTCCGAACACGAGGGACGCACCCGGCGCGAGCTGGAGACGCGTGGCTCGGTCCCAACTGGATTGCCCGCCCTCCGTGCTTCATCGGAGGACGTTCGCAGCAGACTCGAAGCGCACCCGGTGGTTGAGTTGCAGCGATTCGGCACTGAGGAACTCGGCGCACGCCGGGTTCCGATGGCCGTGACCTCGAGTTTCGCCGGCAAGCTCCGCGTGCTTGCCCAACAGGCTGGCTCATGGGCAAAGCAGGGGCGGGCTGTTGTCATCGTCTCCCAGCAGGCGCTGCGCCTCGCGGACCTTTTGGACGAGGAAGGCGTGCCCGCCACCAAGCTCCGTTCCCTGGGCACACCGCCCGCACCGGGTGAAATCATCCTCCTTCCCCTCGCGGTCAGCGGCGGATTCACCGTAGGTGAGTCCCTGACGGTTGTCACCGACTCCGAGATTTTCGGCTTCAGGAAGCGCCGTCGTCCCACGCGTACACGCCAGGGGATCCGCAACGACCTGGTCTCCACCCTTGAGACTGGCGACTACCTCGTCCACGCGGACCACGGCATCGCGCGCTACGCCGGACTCATTCGGCGCTCCGTTGAAGGCGTCGAGCGCGAGTACCTGGAACTCCAGTACGCCGAGAATGACAAGCTCTACGTCCCGGCCGACCAGTTGGAGTCGGTCTCTCGTTATGTCGGACCCACTGACCATCCACCCTCGTTGACCCGGCTCGGCTCACAGGACTGGGCGCGCGCGAAGCGGCGCGTCAAACAGGCCGTGGTCGAACTCGCTCAAGAACTCCTCGATCTCTACGCCCGGCGCGAAATGTCTCGCGGTCATGCATTTTCCGCCGATAACGCGTGGCAAATGGAGATGGAAGCTGCCTTCCCCTTCGTCGAAACCAACGACCAGCTCGAGGCCATCGCCGAAGTCAAAGCGGATATGGAAAACGTCAAGCCCATGGACCGGCTTATCTGCGGCGATGTCGGCTACGGCAAGACTGAAGTCGCCATCCGCGCTGCCTTCAAAGCCGTCATGGGAGGCAAGCAAGTCGCCGTCCTGGTGCCCACCACGGTGCTGGCCGAGCAGCACGGCAGCACCTTCCGCGAACGGGTGGCGGGCTTCCCGGTCCGAGTGGAAGTGCTCTCACGCTTCCGCAGCGAACAGCAGCAGCGTGAAATCGTGAACGGAATCGCATCCGGAGAGGTCGATATCGCCATTGGCACCCATCGCCTCGTCCAGCGTGATGTCGCCTTCAAGGATCTCGGCCTCGTCATCATCGACGAAGAGCAGCGCTTCGGCGTCTCGCATAAGGAGCGCCTGAAGCAGATGCGCGCCGAAGTGGACAGCCTCGTGCTCTCCGCTACGCCGATCCCTCGGACGCTCCAGATGTCACTGGTCGGCATCCGCGATATGAGCACGGTGATGACGCCCCCGGAAGAGCGCCAGCCCATCCGGACCTACGTCCTGCAATGGGACGATGAACTTCTCAGGGAGGCCATAGACCGCGAACTCCAGCGCGGCGGCCAGGTCTACTTCGTCCACAACCGCGTCCACAACATCGAACGTATCGTGTCTCGGCTTCGTGAAATCGTCCCTGAAGCCCGCATCACGGTTGGCCACGGCCAGATGCCTGAAGAGCAACTCGAGCGAGTGATGATGGAGTTCTCCGCCGGAGACCACGACGTCCTCGTTTGCACCACGATTATCGAAAGCGGCCTCGATATCCCGAACGCCAACACCATCATCATCAACGACGCCAACCACCTCGGGCTCGCACAGCTCTACCAGTTGCGCGGCCGCGTCGGGCGTTCGGCCAACCGGGCGTATGCCTATCTCCTCCACGACAAGAACCGCGCCATGAGCGAGACGGCCCAGAAGCGTCTCGAAGCGATTTTCGAGGCAACCGAGCTCGGCGCCGGCTTCCAAATCGCCCTCAGGGATCTGGAAATCCGCGGCGCCGGCAATGTCCTGGGAAACGAACAGAGCGG
>CAZKZR010000264.1:0-5092 GCA_964557245.1 uncultured Anaerolineaceae bacterium
GATCGAGCGTGACCCCCAGGCCTCGGTTACTCGCGAAGCAATCCCCGCCGTCATGACGCTCGGCCTCATCAACTTCGCCTTCTGGGATCTGGTCGTTGGACTAATCGTCGGCGGTCGATCGCCCCATGACTTCTGGGCTGGAACGCGCGTGGTGAGTTCCCCTGCTTCCTGGGAAGTTGGATCTCGCCAACCCACGTCGTCATGACACCCGCTGCTGTGCATAGACCGCCGCATGCCGCACCATCGGGCCATGCGAATCCTCGGCATTGACCCGGGACTGAACACCACCGGCTGGGGGCTGGTCGAAGCATCCGGCGCCGATTGCGCGCACGTCCGGCACGGCGCAGTGCGCACCAAGCCAGCCGACGCGAAGAGCCACCGCCTCGTCATCCTGCGCGACGCCGTCTGCGCCCTGGCCCGCGAGCACGGCGCCACGCACGGCGCTATTGAAGCCGGCTTCATCGGGTCGAATGCGAAGAGCGCGATGTCCCTCGGCGAGGCGCGCGCCGCATGCATCCTCGGCCTCGCCGACGCCGGCCTGGAGGTCGTCGAATACTCTCCGGCGCTGGTGAAGTCCACCGTCTCAGGCTACGGCCGCGGCGAAAAGTCACAGGTCGCCGAGATGGTCCGCCTGCAGCTTCGTCTCGCGCAGGTGCCCACGCCGGAAGACGCCGCGGACGCTCTCGCGGTTGCCATCACGCACTGGGCCCACGTCCGTCTGATGGGTTAACCGCTACAATCGTGGCACTACATTTCGAGGTGCTTCGCGTGGACGAACAGACTGCCGCAGCAAAGAAGACGATCCTTCGTACAATCCCGTATGGCCTCTACATCCTCGGCGTGAACAACGGCAGCGAAGACTCTGCCGCGTGCATCAACTGGGTCACCCAGACCTCTTTCGAACCGCCGCTCGTGGTGATGGGTGTGAAGAAGGACAGCGGCGCTTACGCGCTCCTGAAGCAGAGCGGCAAGTTCGCGCTCTCCTTCCTCGAAAGCGGCCAGAAGGACCTGGCGTTCGCGTTCTTCAAGCCCACCACCGTCGAAGGCAACACCATCAACGGCGCGGATTTCGAACGCGGCGCCCACAGCAATGCGCCGGTCATCAGTGCCACGCCGGCGTTCGTCGAGGGCGACTACGTTGGCGAGGTGGACATGGGCGACCACTCCTGCGTCGTCGGCCAGGTGACGAACGCCGTCCTCAAGCGGGACTACAGCATCCTCACGCTGAAGGAATGCGGCGTGAACTACGGGGGGTAGGCCTGGCGTCTATCCTCTAACGCCTACCGCGCGCACATGCGGCGCGTCACTTCCCACACCATCTGGCAGTTCAGACGGAACGACTCCAGGCTCACCCGCTCGTTGTGACCGTGCACGCCACGGGCGATGTCCGGGCTGGTCAGCCCGCCGCTAAAGCCGTAGCTGATCATTCCCCGGTTGCGCAGCACGCTGCTGTCCGTGAAACCGACCGTCATTCCCGGCACCACAACAGCGTCTTCCATGTGTTCATGGATCACGTCTTCCATCAGACGGAACAGCTCGGTGTCGTGCGTGTTCGTGTCGGACCACCCGACGTGGACGCGTTCGATTTCCACCTTCGGGTCATCAATCACCGCAGCTAATTCCGCTTCGAAGTCCTCCGGCTTCACCCCCGGCAATAGCCGGATATCGAGCGTCGCTTCGGCGCGCGCCGGGATCACGTTGTGCTTGATTCCCGAGGTCGCGGTCGTCGCGCTGATCGTGTTCGTGAGGAGCGCGCGGACCCGAGGATCGCTCTCGGCGGCGGATTTCAACGCCTCAACGGTCGCTTCGCCCTTGTAGATCCCTGCTTTGCTCAGGCGGCCGAAGTATTCGGTCAGCACGGGCGAAACGGTCATTTCGCGTTCCCAGTTTTGAACCCGGTACATCGCCCGGACGAGGCGGTCCAGCGCGTTGTCTTCGTGCGGCATCGAACCGTGTCCGGGCCGGCCCTCGGCCACGAGCCGCAACCAGAGGGGACCTTTCTCCGCCACTGCGATGCTGTACACCGGCCGCTCAACGCCGAACATCTCAGTCGAGCCGCCGCCGCCTTCGTTGATGACGTACTCGGCGTCCAGCGTCTCCGGGAACTCTCGCTCGATGAACCGCATTCCGAACTCACTGCCAGCTTCTTCATCAGCCTGCGCGAAGAACACCACGTCGCGCGCTAGTGGCACCCCCATCCGCTTCAGCGTGATGAACGTCATCAGTTGGGCGATCCCAAGGCCCTTCATATCCAGGGCACCGCGGCCCCAGATGAAACCGTCCTTCACATGCGCGGCAAACGGCTCCTCATCCCAAAATTCCGGCTGCACAGGAACGACGTCCGTGTGGTTCAGCAGCATGAAGGGGCGCTTCGAACCATTGCCCTTGAGCACCGCGCGCAGGGACACGCGTCCGTTGCCGGCGTCGTACAGGTCGTAGTCGATGCCCTCACGGTGGAGGATGGCGCCGAGGAAGTTGCACGCCAGTACTTCGTTGCCCGGCGGATTCGATGTGTCGACGCGAATGAACTCGCAGAGGTATTCGACCGCTTCGTCGAAGTAGGTGTCCCAGTTGATGGCGGAAGGCGTGGTCATGGTGGCGCATCGTACGCGAGGCGTCGTCTCACTGCCGTTGACGGCGCGCCGGATTACGATACCATCTGGTTAAATGTAACCATTCGGTGTCCTATGTCGTCCGCTGAATTCCTCACCCCTCTACACATCCGCCGAAGCATCCACATTGGCGCCCCTCCTGAGCGTGTTTGGCTCGAGTTCGAGACGTTCGAACGGATGGCTGCATGGTTCGGCACTGGCCACCGCCTCATGCGGTATGAACCGCGGCTCGGCGGCATGGTCGAACTCGAAATCGACACTCCATACGAGGGAAGTAGCCGCTGGGGTGGTCGCATCACCGCTTTTGACCCACCGCGACGCCTGACCTTCGAGGACCGTTGGATGCCTGATCTTGGCTGGGATGGTCCAATGCTGGTGACGTTCAGGCTCACCCCATATCGCGGCGGGACGCTCGTAGAACTGTTCATTCATGACATCGAAGCAACCGGACCCCAGGCGCCGGAAATTCACGCCGGCGGGGAAGGCGGCTGGACTATCCGCCACCTGGCGGCGCTGAAGGAGATCGTTGAAAGCGCGCGCCCCTGACGCGTTCTCTGCGGTAGCGGATCCGACGCGGCGCGAGATTCTTGAGCTGCTTCGCGATCGGGATGTGTTAACCGCCGGAGAGATCGCCGCCCGCTTCCCGGTTTCTCGAGCGGCTGTTTCCAAACACCTCGGCATCCTTCGGCGCGCTCGGCTGGTGCGCGCCCGCGCCCGGGGCCGCGAAGTCGATTACCGTCTCGCGCCCAGCCCTCTGGCCGAAATCTATGGCGGTTGGCTCAAGACGTTCCTGCCGGTTATGGAGGATAGCCTGCGCGAACTCAAGCGCCGGGCCGAGAGCGAAAGCGGCCAAACTAAGGCTAATCCGCGCTCGTAACCACGCCCGCCGCCACCAATGCGTCAATCTGAGCCTTGCTCAGCCCGCACTCCGCCAGGACCTCCGTCGTGTGCCTCGCAAGCGGCGGCGCCGGCATACGCGCGGCCGTCGGAGTAAGCGACATCCTCACCAGGGGGCTCACCACGCGTTGCGGGCCGGTAATCTCATGCTCCAACTCGGTGATCATCCCGGCCGCAATGACCTGCGCGTCGTCCGCCATCTCCTCCGGCTGGTTCACCACGCTCGCCGGTACGCCGGCCTCCAGGAAAAGCGCCACCCACTCCTCAGCGGGACGTTCAAGGAGCCGTTGTTGGATGCGCGCCCGCCATTCTTCGATGATCCGGCGGCTGTCAGGGTCTGCGGCGTTGAACTGGCCAGAATCCGTTGGGTCGTCTATGCCCAGGATTCCGCGGATGGTGTTCCGGTTCTGCATGGTGAGCGCGCCGAGCACGAGCGCCCCGCGCTGCGTGTGATAACCGCCGTAGAAGAGCCGGTGGCTGGCGAAGCGAGGCGCCTGCCCCTTCCGGATCGCGGCCACCTGGTCGTAGCTGGCGCCTGAATCCTGCTTCGCGCGGATCTCTTCGATCAGCGGGTCGCGCAGCACCGAGTCGTGAACCGGTTCCCGCATGACTTTGTCGGAGAGCAACTCAAGCGCGCTCTGCAGCAGCGAGACGTGGATCTCTTGCCCTTTGCCTGTGCTAGCGCGGTGGAAGAGGGCGGCACAGATGCCCATCGCCGCCGCGAGCCCGGTTGTCCTGTCCAGGTAGGTGCTGCTGACCAGTTGCTGCGGAGCGCCGTACTCATCCACCTTCGCCTCAGCAGCCATGACGCCGCTGTAGGCCTGCGCCACGATGTCGCTGCCGGCACGCTGGACGTACGGGCCAGACTCGCCGAACCCGGTGATGTTCGCGTAGATCAATCCCGGATTGAGTTCAGAGAGCCTCTTGTAGCCTATGTTTAGCCGCTCAGCCACCCCTGCGCGGTAGTTCAGCAAGATCACGTCGAAGCGCGGGATGATCGCATGGATTACCCCCTGGCCGTCCAGGTTCGAAAGGTCAATCGTCAGACTCCGCTTACCGCGGTTGAGTGACTGGAAGTACTTGCCTTCGTTGGGCACCACGGCGCCGCTGTTTCGCCGGTCCTCGCCTCGGGGTGGCTCCACCTTGATCACGTCGGCGCCCATGTCCGAAAGCGCTACGCCCGCAAATGGCCCCGCCACGATCTGCGAAAGCTCCAGGACCCGAATGCCCGCGAGCGGGCCGGTTGGCGTTTCCATCAACCTCGGGGCAACCCCAGGCCGCGCGTCGCGATGACGTTGCGCTGCACCTCGCTCGTCCCGCCGCGAATCGTGGCGGGCACCATGCCGAGGTACATCCGGCCGAACGCCTCTTCATCGTTGCCCATTACCTGCCCGCGAAGGCCGATTACCTGCATACATGTCTGCGCGACGCGCTGGGAGAGCTCCGAGTTATAAAGCTTGGCCATCGAAGCTTCATCGTTCGGCAGTTGGCCCCTGTTTTGCATCGAGATGATGCGCATCGAGAACTGGTACATGATTTCGGACTCGATGAAGCGCTGCGCAATCTCGTGGCGCAGCGGGGAT
>CAZKZR010000265.1:0-5091 GCA_964557245.1 uncultured Anaerolineaceae bacterium
CCAGCGGTCTCGCCAGAAATAGACGAGCGAGTCGTACGGAGACCGGAATTCGCCGCGGCTCGTGTAAATCGGCGTGCGTGCCCGGTAGGAGGCAACAAGCAGGTTGCCATCGTCCGAAACCACCTGGAACGGCTGGATCCAGTGCGCGGTCCCGTCGTATTTCGTCGCGCGAAGCAGGGCGCGGGTACCGGGGATGGCGCTGGGGCTGCGGCGGGCGTCCATTTGCGGATGATACACAGGCACTCCCGTTTAACGGCGGGTGCTTACGTGAAGTTCAGCGAAAATTGCGGACTGGTCAGTCGTTAATGACGGTCAGCCCCGTGACGATGCCCGCGATCAGCGTGATCGCGGCCAGCAGATAGCAAAAGAACACGGCGCCGGGAGAGAAGGTCGAACGGACATCGCCGTGCATCGGTGCCGCGTTTGGGTCGGTGTGTCCGTGTGCGTCGTGACTGTCTGCCATTTCATTCTCCGGCGGGGGTCTGCGCGTATCTTCTAGCCCGCCGCGGTTGTGCGCATGCGCCCTCGAGAGCGGTAGTCTGGATGAATGCCGCCCGCGCGCCGCAAGAAACGGCTGGTTGAGAAGGTCATCACTGTCCCGGGCAACTTTGCCGTTGGCTGCGGCGAGTTCAATTCGGGCCTGTTTTACGAATGCCACGAGCGCTTCGAAGAAGTGTGGCAGCTCGAAACCGGGCCGGTGCGCGACCTCTATAAAGGGCTCATCCAGGTCGCCGCGGCCTTCGTTCATCTTCAGCGCGGCAAGTTCATCGGCGCTGAACGCCTGCTCCGCACCGGCGCCGGCTACCTCGCACCGTACCGCGCGGAGGGGGCAATGGGGTTCGACGTTGAACGTATCTGTTTGGCGGTTGAGGACGTCTACGGCAGGCTGATGGCCGCCGGACCGGATGGGGTGCCTTCGCTGGACCTCGCTCAGCGGCCGTACTACGAATTCGATGAGGCGAAACTGCCGGGCGAGGCCGTCCGATGGCACGCCTGGGGCTTCGATGATTCCGGACGGGCGGAACGCATGCAGATCACTGTGGCGGAGTGACCGAGACGTCCAGCGCCGCCCGCGCCAGCTGCAAGGTGATGGCTCGCGCAGTGTCCAGGCCCGTCATCCCGGCAAGCACGTCGAACGTCTCGAAAGAGGTCGCCGCGAGGATTGCGGCGACGGCGGACTCACTGTCGGGCGCTTCGGGTCGAAGCCGCTTGACGAGCATGGTCACGCCCATATGCCTGCGGTCGTCGCGTTCGGCGATGGCTTCGGTGAGCTCCGGATCGAGCGTCGCAAGCCCGCGAATCCTCCGCAGGACGAGCCGTTCCGACGACCAGAAGTTGCAGAAGAAGTGCACGAACGCCTCGAGGATGTCCTCGCCGGACATCTCCGCTCCGAATCCCCCTAACGTGCCGAACCCGGCTCCCTCGGCCAGGCTGTCGAACAACGCTTCGAATAACCCGCGCCGCGAGCCGAACTGGTAATACACCGTCATCCGGGCGACTCCAGCATTCCTGGCGACGGCGTCGATCGAGAACTGATTGAAACCTTCCGGTGCCGCGATCAGGTTTCGAGCGGCGGCAAGGATGCGCGCCCGCGTTTCAGCACCGACTTCGCTGTGCTGTTTCGAGCGAAATATGGGCTTACCTTCGGGCTTGCTCATGCAATCAGTTTGTTTATACAGTCTGTACAAATGTCAAGCCCATCCAAAAGGATGAGGCGGCTGCTTTTTCGCCGCATCAGAATGCGGTTAGGCTGGAAATGAGGGGTTCAGGAGGAACGGATGACCCAAACCGACGGACAGAGCCCACAGAGCGACATAATCATCGAAGCCCAGGATGTCGTGAAGACGTACGACACGGGCATCGTCCAGGTACAGGCCCTGCGCGGCGTCAGCCTGCAGGTTCACCGAGGCGAGATGGTCGCCATCATGGGCCCGTCCGGCTGTGGCAAGACTACCCTCTTGAACAGCCTCTCCGGCCTGGACGACTTCGATTCAGGCGTTGTTCGCATCAACGGCGAAGACATTACGCGAATGCCGGACGACCGGAAGACCGAGTTCCGCGCAAAGTCCATGGGATTCGTCTTCCAGACTTACAACCTGCTCCCGGTGCTTACGGCGGCTGAGAACGTCGAATTGCCGCTCATCGTTTCTGGCGCGCGTCCCAAGGTGGCGCGAGAGATGGCGCTAAGCGCCCTCAGCCGGGTGCGCCTGCAGGAGTGGGCAAACCAGCGCCCGGCACAGCTCTCCGGCGGCCAGCGGCAACGCGTGACCATTGCCCGCGCCCTCGTAAACCGGCCCGCTATCGTTTGGGCCGACGAACCGACTGGCGCGCTCGATTCCCAGACCGCCACGGAGATCATGGACCTCATCGTTGAACTCAACCAGGCAGAACACCAGGCCTGCGTCATCGTGACGCACGACCCCAAAGTCGCCGCCCGCTGCCACCGCACGATTCACATGGCTGACGGCGTCATCATCCGCGAAGACAGCCAGGCCCAGATGTTGGCCGCCGCCGGCGCGCACTAGGGGGCAGACGTGAACGAACTCTTCGGCGTCTCCATGAACATCATCGCGGGCGTCTGCCTCGCGATTACCGCGGCAATCTTTCTGCTCGTCGCTTTCATCGCCTGGCGCAATCCGGTGATGTTCAAGATGGGACTGCGCAACATTCCGCGGAGGAAGGCCCAGACGGCGCTCATCATCGTCGGGCTTATGCTCTCCACGCTGATCATGAGCGCCGCGTTCGGCACAGGGGACACCCTCACCACGTCGGTCACCTCAGAGGTCTACAACATCCTGGGCGAAGCCGACGAGTGGGTAGCCTGGGACACCCAGGACAACCCCGCGCCCATCGATCAGCAGGTCATCCCACTTTCCACGGTCGAAGAGTGGCAAAAGGCGTTTGCCGACGACCCGGATATCGAGGCGATCGTCCCATTCCAGCGCGAATCGCTGCCGATTAAGAACGAGCGCACCCGCCTCAACTTTCCAACCGCTCGAATCGTCGGATTCCGCGCCGAAGACGCGGCAACCCTCGGCGGCCTCAAGGACACCTCCGGCAACGCCGTGACCCTCACTGGCCGCGAAATCGCCATTAACCAGGACCTCGCGGACGAGATCGACGCGCGCGTGGGCGATACGGTCTCGCTCTTCCAGGAGCAGAAACAGACCGACTTCACGGTCAAAGCCATCGTCCCGACCGGTGTGCTGTCCGGCGCCATCGATCCGAACGCGAAGAACGGCGGCGCCGTGAATTTCGATGCGATCGCCGAACTCACCGGCCGTGGGCGCAACGCCGATGCCGTTTTCGTCTCGAACCACGGCGGCGTGAAGTCCGGGCTGGACCATTCTGATGCCGCGGTCGACAAGTTCGAGCCGCTACTCAAGGACACGCCTTACAAGATCACGCCGCTGAAGCACGACCTGGTGAAGTTCGCCGAACTCATCGGCGCCGCATTCACCACCATCTTCGTGGTCTTTGGCCTGTTCAGCATCGCCGCCGGCGTGCTGCTGATTTTCCTCATCTTCATCATGCTCGCCGCCGAACGGAAACCGGAGATGGGCATGGCTCGCGCGGTCGGCGCCAAACGCCGGCAGCTCGTCGAATCATTCCTGGCCGAAGGCATGGGCTATGACCTCGGCGCCGCGGTGGTTGGCCTGGTAGCCGGCATGGGCGTCACGTTCGCCATGGTCGCCATCATCAAGGCCTTCGCCGGAGACAATCTCGGGCTCAATCTGACCGTCACCTTCACGCTTCGAAGCCTGGTCGTGGCCTTCTGCCTGGGTGTTATCGCGACCTTCCTGGTCATTTTCATCAGCTCCTGGCGAGCCAGTCGGCTGAACATAACCGCAGCCATCCGCGACCTCCCGGAGTCTCACCCGGTGAACCCGGAAGCATCCACCTGGAAGGGCTACTACCGGGCCGCCCTCAACGGCATTGCCGCCCTTTCGCTGCCGATGGGCTTCTCGCTCTTCCTCTTCGGCTCAATCGGCATGCTGCTCGCCATTCCGTTGCTGATCGTTGGACTCATTGCCCCGTGGTTCTATTCGCTCCGCAACTCCAACGTCGCGGCGCCCCGGCATCTCCGCACCAGTGAGGGTCCGCCGAAATGGCCCTGGATCCTTGGCGCAGTCATCCCGGTGGTCGGGTGGCTGCTCATCTTTGTCCCGTTCTGGATCGCGGTCGGTCTGGTGGTCCTCGTCCGCGACCGCAAGCCGCAGTCGCTCCCGCGCTGGGCTGGAGTGCTCGCGCTGCTGGTCTGGCCGTTCGCCTTCGTCGTTGCCTTGCTCCAATCGTGGAAGACGCAGGTCGCGTGGAGCGCAGCGGTCGCGACTGCCTTCGGCATAGCCGGTGTCGCGCTCACGTACGGCGGGCTGGACCGGGACTCCTCGTTCTTCTTCCTGCTCGGCATCTCGCTCATCGCGCTCTGGATCGCCGTCACGCTGCGTTACTTCGGCATCGCCGAACGGCTCTCGTTCACCACCGTGAGCGCCGTGCTCCTGGTGATCTGGTACTTGCCGTCCAGCGTCACCGAACCTATCACCGGCCCGCTGAATGGCGACATTGAGATGTTCTTCCTCAGCGGCATGGTCATGGTCACCTGCGGCACGTTCATCATGATCTACAACGCCGATATCGTGCTGCCGGCCATCGCGGGGCTGGGATCGCGCTTCGGCCGGATAGTTCCGGCCCTGAAGACGGGCGTGGCCTATCCGCTGACCGCGCGATTCCGGACCGGCATGACGATGGCCATGATCGGGCTGATCATGTTCTCGCTCGTGATGATGGCGACCATCAACACGAACTTCGCAGCGCTCTTCCTCAATGAGGACACGAAGGGCGGCTACGACGACGTCATCGCCGTCAATCAGAACAACCAGATCCAGGACCTTCCGGCAGCGGTGCAGGCCGGCGGCGGCGATTTCTCACCGGTGCAGAGCTTTGGCGAGGTGCGGGTCGCGAGTTCCACCGAAGCCGAGGTCGAAAACAAGGACGGGTTCAAGAACAAGGAAGACGACGACGGCAAGAAGATCGTCACGCCGTGGAGCCCGTACTCCATCTTCGGTGTCGATCGGCAGTTCATCGACACCA
>CAZKZR010000266.1:0-5043 GCA_964557245.1 uncultured Anaerolineaceae bacterium
TGCTTGGTGCTTCGCGCATCCAGGCACTGTACGTCGCGGTTGACCTCGGCATTCCGGACTTGCTGGCGGACGGCCCCGGCAGCAGCACCCTGCTGGCGAGCACGACCGGGGTGCACCCGGGAGCACTGCACAGACTCATGCGCTTCCTTGCGGCCGAAGGGTATGTCTCGATCGCGGAAGATGGGCGGTTCCAGCTGACCGCGCAGGGCGAACCATTGACCAGCCGCTCCAAGAGCGGCATGCCAGAGTACATCCGGGGGACTGCGACTCGCGGATGGGAGGTTTGGAGCCATCTCCGGCACTCGGTCGAGACCGGCCAGCCGGCCTTTGACGGCGTCTTCGGGCAATCGTACTTCGCGGAGCAACGCTCGAACGCCGAATCGCTCGCGAAGTTCGATGCCGCGCTGGCGCCCTCCGCTGCTGAGGCGGGCCGGGCGCTGGCCACCTTCATGCCACCAGCTGCCTGCGTGGTGGACCTGGGCTGCGGCAACGGCGAGGTGCTGTACGCGCTGCTTCGCGCGTGGCCGGCGGCACGTGGGATCGCCTTCGATACGGCATCTGCCCTGGTCCTTGCCCGGCGAAGGGCAGATGCAGCCAGGCTCGGCGACCGAATCGAGTTCCGGGAGGGGGACTTCTTCGCCGCCGTACCGGAAGGGGGCAGCCTCTACGTCCTCTCGCTCGTGCTTCATGATTGGGATGACGCGCGCTGCCTGCGACTGCTCAAGAATTGCCAGGCGGCAATGCCGCCGGGCGCGCGGCTCGCCATCCTGGAGCAACCGCTGCCGGACAACCCACGGGATGCGCCGCGCTCGGCCCACTCGGACCTCGGGATGCTGGTGATGACCGGCGGCCGGGAGCGGACACTGGCGGAGTATCGGTCGTTGGTGGAACGCGCCGGACTGCGGTTCGACGGTTGCCGCCCGCTGAAAACGCGGCGGGAGACTTCGCTGATCGAAGCGAGCCGGGGGCTCTTGTAACGACGAACGGCGGAATCCCCACATGCTTTCCGCAACTCAACCAGGATAGGGCGATTGCCAAAGCGAAAACGAGAACCCTCCTCCATTTGGCCACGCAGTCGCATCATCGCTGTCGCCATCGGCCTGGCAGTCGGTCTGCTCCTCGGCTTCGCAGGAGTCGATCGGTTCTAGCTGGGCACCTGGGCGGGGGTGGGTGAATCGTTGGCGCTCAGGCGATGCTGTCCTCGCCGGCTCGAAATGTCGAACCTCTAATCACCAGATAGGGACGGACCTTGCCAGCGCCCACGCTCATGCAATGGTTTTGGATTGTCACGATCGATGCCGCGGTGCTCGCCTCGGCGGGCGCCATTGCGTTTGCGCTCTTCCGCGCGCGGCACCGGGTATTCGCGGTGCTGTTGCCCCTCCCATTTCTGATTCCCGTCTGCCTCGGGCTCTTGGCGTTGCACAGGGAGATGGGCGCAGAGGCCTGCAGGCCGGACGAATGGTTCTGTTTTACGCCCGTGTTCGTCCATTGGGCGATGTGGGTGGTGGGCTGGGTGATTGCCGTCGTCCTTCTAAGTGTGCTCGGATTCTTCGCGGTGGCGTTCGGATGGGCGGCACCAGCGGGATTTCGATTTCTGCGCAAGAACCGTTCGAGCGCGGCCCAGTGAGTGCGTCGGCTGCGTTGTGGACGGCAGCCTTCGCGCTGATGCAGGCCGGGATCGTGGCGGCCGTGGGCTCCCGGCTGTGGCTGGCTGGCCATCGCGGCTATGCATGCGTAGTCGGGGCCGCGCTTTCAGTACCGGTGATCTTCGGGCTGGTGTCAGCGTTCGGCGCGGATGAAGGGAACGCCTTCTGGTACGTGGTCGGTTCCGCGGTGGGGCTTGTTCTCGCTCTGCCGGTCGTTGGACTGACGGCGCTGTTCGCAACCGCGCGTTCGGCCGCGCGGCATCGGACGGAAGGTAAATGAACGGGCTAACAAGCGAGCAGTGGCTAAACGTCATCCTCGCAGACGCTGGGCTCGCGCTGCTCGCCGCCCTGGTGCTGGCCGTTCTCTGGCGGCTGAACCGAAAGGGAACGGGAGCGGTCATTGCGATTGCATTGCTGGTACCTGCCGGAGTCGGTTTGAAGCTCCTGACCGACGAGCTACACGAACCGGCGGACTGTACCTTAGCCTGCTGGTCTGCTTACGAAATCCACTGGGTGGGCTGGATGGTCGGCTGGGTGATCGCCGCACCGGTCTTGCTGGGTACAGCGATAGGAGCGGCGGCGCGAGAGGCACGGAGCATGCGCCGAAGACACGCCGACGCGCGTCCAGACGGACCCTAAAAGAACGGGAACTCCGCCTCCAGGCCCATTTCCACGCGGCCAGCCGCTTCGTAGGTGAATTGGCTGATCATCACGTGGGCAGCGGCCATGTGGATATCCCGGAACTGCCGTTCAAGCGCGGTGTTCTGGAAGAGCGCCGACGTACCCATCCCGGTGTGCACGAGGTCCACGGCGTGGACGCTGGCACGGGCCGCGTTGCTGGCGGCCAGGCGGACGCGGGCGCGCAGCTTCGGGTCGGTCGGGCCAGCCAGGGCTTGCTGCCAGAGTTCGCCTGTCTGCTGGTACATGTATTCGCGGGCCGCGGCTACCGTCACCGTCGCCTCGGCGATAACTCCCTGGATGCGCGGGGTTTCGCGCAGGGGCCGATCCGAACCGTAACCGACTTTCTTCTCAGCGATCGCGATGCCGGACTTGATCGCGCCGCGGGCCACGCCAAGCGCCTGTGAGCCGTGGTTCACAAACAGACACATCGGCACCTGGTAGAGCGGCCAATCGCTCAGCGCGGGATCGACGAGCATCTGGAAGCCGCGGTCGGCAGGCACGAAAGCGCCGCTGACTTCGAAGTCGTTGCTGGCGGTGCCGCGGAGGCCGGTGGTGTGCCAGGTGTCGTGGATGGTCACTTCACTGCGCGGGACCATGAGCATGCGGCTCTTGTGATTGCCCTGGGCGTCCCGGATCGGCTCGTCGCCGTCGAACAGCATGCATTCGGCGCCGAACCAGTCAGCGTGGCTGCTGCCGCTGGCGAACGGCCACCGGCCCGCTACCACGAACCCATCGCCCTGCTTCACCGCGCGGCCTGTCGGCCGGGCGGTGCCGCACATGATGCGGTTTCCACCCCACACCTCCATCGCCCGTTCAGGGGAGAGGAAGCCTGCGAAGCCCGCGTTCTGCTGGGCGATCATCACGCACCAACCGGCCGAGCCATCGCCGCTGGCAACTTCCTCAACCACCCTGGCCGCGGTGACGGGGTCCGCGCCAAGTCCGCCTCGGTCTTGCGGCATGGGAAGGTGGAAGAATCCGTTGGCGCGAAACTCAGCGACGAGTTCCGGAAGCAGGCGGCGCTCCCGTTCGATCTCGGGTGCGAGCTCTTCGATACGGGGGACGAGGGCGGTGGCGGCGGCGAGCGGATCGTGGGCAGCGGCAGTTGCGGGCATGGGACTCCTCGGGGAACCAGAACGGTCCGTGACGAATATCGTAGATTCCGGAAAGTGGATTCCGCGAGAGTCGCGCATCACATTCGCCGCGAACCAGCGCGTGGAAACCGACCCAGCGCGAGGGTCCGGCGCGCACCCTCAGAGCCGGGCAGATGGGTGCAAAGTGGCGCACCCTCACGCCAACGTTAGAATACGGCGCCGAGGGGGTAGTTCATGGCTTCTGGTCCGCTTTCGGGCGTCAAAGTGCTCGAATTCACGCAAATCATCGCCGGCCCGTTCTGCGGGATGCACCTCGCGGATATGGGCGCCGACGTGACGAAGTTCGAGCCAATCGCGGGCGAGCCGTGGCGATTGATGGTAGAGCTGGTGCCGAAGGAGTCGCGCACCTACGCCAGCCTGAACCGCGGCAAGCGCGGCGTTGCCATGGATATGGCCAAACCGGAAGCGCAGGCCGTGATCCACACGCTGGTGAAGGACGCCGACGTGGTGATCATCAACTACCGGCCGGGCGTGGCCGAATCCCTCAAGATCGACTACCCCACCTTGAGCGCGATCAACCCGAACATCATCTACTGCGAGAACACCGCGTTCGGAAAGAAAGGCCCCCTCGCCAAGCGAGGCGGCTATGACATCGTGGTGCAGGCGCTCACGGGCCTGATGGCCGGTGAGGCGAAGCTGGACGGCGACGTGCCTACCTACGTGTACCCCGCGATCGCTGACTACGCGACGGGCATCCAGATGTCGAACGCCATCTGCGCGGCCCTGTTCGCACGGGAGAAGACGGGCAAGGGCCAGCGCATCGACTGCACGTTGATGGGCACCGCGATAGCGATGCAGACCAGCCAGTTCACCTGGTTCGACATGTTCGACGGCGAAGTGATCCCGCCGATGCTGGAAGACCTGAAGCAGGCGCGCTCCGAAATGAAGACGTTCACCGAGCAGGTGGGCGTGCAGAAGAAATACCGGCCCGCCGCTCCCGGGAACATCTACTACCGGGTGTATCAGACCAGCGACGGGTTCATCGCCGTTGGCGCGTTGAGCCATGCCCTGCGGCTGAAAGTGCTCGCCGCGACCGGGATCAACGACCCGCGGTTCATGCCGGACGGCAGCTTCGTGATGCAGCCTGAAGGCTGGGAATCGCGCGGCCCGGAACTGGTGAAGGAAGCCGAAGCGCTCTTCCGCTCGAAGACCACCGAGGAGTGGGGGTTGCTGTTCGAGCAGCACGGCGTGCCCGCCGGACCGCTCTACTTCATCGAGGAGCTCTTCAACCACCCGCAGACGATGGCGAACGGGCTGCAGGTGGAAATGGACCATCCCCTGCTCGGGACGATGAAGCTGGTGGGGCCGCCATTCCAGATGTCCGAGACGCCGTTGGCCGCGCAGTTCCCGAGCCCGATGCTCGGCGAGCACACGGACGACGTGATGCGCGAAGCGGGCCTGGACGACGAGCGGATTGAAGAGTTGCGCGCGGCGGGCGTCATTCTTTAAGCGGAGGGCTTGCGTTCGCGGGCGCATCGCTTAGGCTCGCATGCGATGGATCATGCGCCGATGCCGCAGGCGCAGCGAGCCGAGACGCTCGTGCGCATCGCCGGGCAGGCTCGTTA
>CAZKZR010000267.1:0-5009 GCA_964557245.1 uncultured Anaerolineaceae bacterium
GCCACTCCCCAGCTCTTCTGGAAGGACGAAGACACCGCCAGCATCGTCCGCTTCGATACGCGCGGGGGCGTCCTCTGGGACGTCAATCTCAATACCGGGAACTTCACTGACACCGGGCGCGTCGTGGCGGTAGACATTTGGAAGCCGGGCCCCAACGGCATCGGCGGCGGCAATTACGCCCCGGACGGGACGTACGCCGTCGCCGAGCAGGGCGGCGGGCTCTTCCTGATCGATGATGGTGTCCGCACCCAGATCGCTTCGTTTGACGTTCCCGAGTTCAGTGCTCCCCAGGTCCTCATTTGGTCGCCGGACTCCCAATGGATGGTTCTGCAGTACTACCCGCGGCGGGCAAATGGCCCGGAGATCTGGATCATCAGCCGCGACGGCAAAACGCAGGGCACGCTCGCCGAAGACGTCTGGACGTCCACCGGCGTCGCATGGCGAATGACCGGTCTCCAAACGCAGCCGCCTGCTCCCTAGCTCACCAGCGTTGGCCGCTCGGCGCGGGCTTGTCCGGAGCCTGCCGCGTCATGTGCGCCGCTTCCGCCCCCGCGCGCCAGGGCCACGAGTCTCTGTCCGGGGCGAACGCGCCCGCCGCCGAAGCGGTGATCGCGTGGGCGAGTTGAAGTGCCCGCCGGGCGCCGGCCGGGTCATGCACGCGGAAGATGCGCGCTCCTTGTGAGAATGCCAGGGCGCTGGCCACATGCGTTTCGATGTCACGCTCGGCCGGTGGAAAGCCCGTAACGCTGCCGATGAAGTTCTTGCGCGAGTGAGCAAGCAGCACTGGCTGCCCGAACGTCTGAAGCTCCCCAAGTCGTCGCAGTATTTGGATGTCTTCGTCGTGGCTCTTCCCGAACGCTATCCCGGGGTCGATAGCGATGCATTCGCGCGCCAGCCCTGCCCCAGCCAGTTCCTCAAGCCGTGACTGCATCCAGCCGATGGTTTCGACGACGACGTCCCTATACCGCGGCGGCGCGTCCGGCCGCCGTTTGGGCACCGAGAAACTGTAGTTCAACACGTAACCCGCGCCCGTCGCCACCGCTTCCTTCGCGGCGCCGGTTCCGACGGTGAGACCGCTGATGTCGTTCACCAGTTCGGCGCCGGCCGCGAGGGCCGCCTTCGCGACCTCCGGCTTGTACGTGTCGCTGGAGATGACATGCCCCTCCGCCGCCAAAGCGGCAACGACTCGCCCGACGAGCTCGCTTTCCGCGGCCGCCTCCATCACCGGCCGGTCTGCACGCGCGCTCTCCGCCCCCACATCGATGATGTCCGCGCCTGCCCGGCGAAGGTCGTCGGCGCGAGCCAACGCGGCGTCCACCGCTGTGCCCACACCATCACCTGAGAACGAATCCTCGGTGAGATTGAGAATGCCCATCACGATCGGCGCATTGAGCGGCAGGATCCTGGTCCGCAGCTGCCAGCCTTCGACTGGCGCAAGGAAGCGCGCAAGAGCTGTCGCTGACGCCGGCGCCAGGTCCATCAACGGCTGCTGCAACGCAATCAACTGCTCGAAGCTCGCCACCAGCCGGGCTTGTCCCGGTTCGCTCAGGTCAATGCCCAGCCCCACCGAACTGGTCGCCACCTGCAACGCTTCCCGGTCCCCGCCGAAGTAGGCGATGTACAGAGCGCCGCCATCCGCTGCGAGTTGCCCCGCTCCCGGCGGGACAATACGAAACAACGGCCTCAACGCGCGGTACCGGCCGTCAGTTCGTCCATCATGCGGCGCGCCTGCCAGAGATGTTCCAGGTCGTGCTGGTACAGCTCCCGGGCGATTTCGAGCACGCTCAGTTCGCCCCGGTACGGATGCACCCCGGTTCTCTGCCAGTCGCGTTCATCAATGTCCCACAGGGAATACGTGGTCCGCCGCCGAAGGTAGTGAAACTCCTCCAGCAGTTCCTCGTAGTCTTCTTCGATGAAGTCTTCCCGGAACGGGATGTCGTCCAGGTCCACGTGCCGAATCTCGGCTTTTCGCGAGGCCAGGATCGTGTCGAACTGCCGCTGAACACCCTTCTCCACCTGGAGAACGTGATAGGTGATGCCGAGAAGGCACCAACCTTCGTCCGCCCCGGTGCCCTCCCGCTGCAATTGCCTGTGTGGCATGCCATAGAACGCCCGGTGCAGCTCGCCCGCCGCTTCGCCCAGGGCTTTCAACAGGAACGATGGGTCGCTGCCGGCCTGCCGTACAAAGCGCATGCTCGGATTGTACGCCACCCGGCAACCGCTTCTGCCAAGAAGGTTCAGGTGATTTTGAGTTCCACGCCGTGCTTGCACTGCTCGCATTCGGATGGGTCGAACGACTTGATATCCACGCTGATGCAGGCGAAAAACGGCACTCCGAAGTCCGTCGCGCCCGCCGTCCGGTCCACCAACGCCGCCACGCCAACGACTTCCGCTCCCCGCTCTCGCACCGCGTCGATGACATGCCGGATGCTTCCGCCCGTTGTCATCACATCGTCCACGATGAGCACCTTGTCGCCGGGGCCGATCTCGAAGCCGCGCTTGAACTCCCGCTCGTCCGAGCCTTCATTCTTTCGTTCCGCGATCAGGCTGGCCAGACCGAGCTGCCGCGCCGTTTCGTAGGAGAGGATCGCTCCGCCCGTTGTGGGGCCCACAACCAGGTTCGGCGTTCCCCGGAAGTGGTCGGCGATGAGTTTGCACATCCGCTCCGTGACATCCGGCCACTGCAGAATCCGGAACTTCTCGACATAAACATCGCCGTGACGGCCGCTGGCGTATTGGAAGTGGCCGCGGAGGACAGCCCCGCGCTCCTGGAGAACAGCTTCGAGAGATTCAGTCATCGAGTCTCGACTCTAGCTGCTCGACGCTCTCCGAAACAGTCAGAACCGGCGTTCCATGTGAATATCCTCAGGCTCCAGTGCCAGCAGCCGCGCGTCTGGATAGGGCGTGACCACACAACCCCGCGAGCGATAGAAGTTGATGGTGTTTTCCGATGGCGTAGCGGTGATGTAGAGCCCGCTCCCGCCGAACCGCTTCGCCACCGCCTCCGCCGATTCGAACAACGCCCTCCCCATGCCGGTCCCCCGGTAGGGCCGGCCCACGTGGAGGAACTCCAGCTGTACAAGGTCGCCTGCAGGCCCAAGAGGGAGGTTGTCGACCACCATCAGCGCGGCCAGCGCTTCGCCCTCGAACTTCGCTTCGAAGTGAGCACCCCGGTCGAAGCACTCCGCCAGGATCGGCCCATAGATGTCCGCCTCGCCCGCCGGCCATCCGCGAATGTCGAAGAACGCCGGCTCCAGCACCAGGTTGCCATCTCGCAGCCAGTACCTGTTCCGGACGATCTCCGCCCGTTCGATGGTCCAAATAAGAGGGAGTTCCTCCCGCCGAAGTGGGCGAGTCTCGAGCAGGCTCAGTCTCCGAGGCGTTGCGTCGTCAGCACCGGCTTTTCATCGCCGAGGCTGCCTTCTTCGTTCGGCGCCAGGCCGAACTTGGCCCGCGGCCAGTAGGAGAGCATCGCCTTGCCGATGATCAGATCCTGCGGCACCAGCCCAACCTGGCTGCTCCGGCTGTCGAGGCTGTTGTCCCGGTTGTCGCCCATCACGAAGAACTCTCCCGGAGGGATGGCGATCTTGGGCTTCGTATCGTGCCAAACGGTCTTGATGTACGGCTCGTCCAGGAGCCGGTCGTTGATGTAGACCTTCCCGTCGACGATTTCGATCGTCTCGCCCGGCAGTCCGATAACACGCTTGATCAAGTCCGTCTCGGGATCCCGCGGGTCCTTCAAGACGATGATGTCGCCGCGTTCGGGTCCGTGGAAGACGTTCCGCTTGGGGTCACTCCCCGGGTCGACGAACGGGACGTAGCTCGAAAGCTTGTCCATGTCGACCTCGGAGTAGACGAGCTTGTTCACGATCAGGAACTGCCCGTTCTCAAGCGTCGGATACATCGAAGATCCTTCGACCTTGAAGTTCTGGAAGCTCGCGCGGACGGACAGGAACACGAGAAGCGCAAGCAGGCCGGTCTCAACGAGCTCCCGGATCCAGGTCTTCGTGCGGTGGCCGTGAGACGTCCCGGCTTCCGCTTCCGCGTCGCCTTCGAGCTCATCGACTGCCCAGGAGGGGGGCGCAAATCCGGCCCCGTCGTTTCCGCCGAACGCTGAAGGCCTCGAACCCGAAAGCGCTTCCTCAACTTCTTGTTCAGGGGCCCAGCCGCCATCGAAGGAGCCACGCTGTGGCGCCCAGCCGGTCATCTTGATGAATGACTGCTTCCCCCCGTCCTCGTCGTCCGCCTCCGCGACAATGTCGGCGGCTTCGGTGCCAAGGAGTTCGGCGAAGACCTCATCGTTCTCGCGCGACACAGGTACCTGGTCCGGCGTAGCCGCGTGACGTTCAAACGCCGCGAGGATGACGTCTTCATCCGCCTCGACGTCGAAGCCGGCGGGCGCCGGTCCCGTTTCCCAGGCGTCTTCTTCGGGTTCAGTCCAGTGGTAGGCCGGCTGGTGTTCTTCGGCCATCTGGCTCTCAAGGCTTGCGGCGAGGTCCAACTGATGGTCGGCGGTGGCCGCCTCTTCTGCCCGTGCGGCGATATCGCCCCACATGTCGTCGTCACTTGGCGGGCGAACCGGCTCATGGCGCCACGGGACCGAAGCGGCCAGGGGAGGTTGTTCGGCTATGGGTCCGCCGGCCGGCGTGTTGACGAAGTCGGCCCAGGGGTCATCGTCGTCGTTAACTGTGGACGCGGCCGATTCGGCTGGCACTTCCGCCTCGCGGTCGAATTCTGTCACAGCCGACGCGACGGCTTCGGCGACTTCGGGCGCCGGCTCGTCCCACTGCGCAACGGAGTCGGCCGCTTCAGCCTCGAACGTCAACGGAACGGCAGCTTCTGCTTCCGCGTCCTCAAACGCAGGGCGCTCCCACCAGGCTTTCTCAGCCACAGGCGCTCCAACAACGGGCTCTACCGAAGCCACGGCCTCGACCGGCGTTTCGGCCTCCTCGTCATCCTCGGCAGGGGCGGCCCAAGAGGCGAGAGAAGAAACAGGCGCGTCCAGAACG
>CAZKZR010000268.1:0-5002 GCA_964557245.1 uncultured Anaerolineaceae bacterium
CCTGGACACTGAGGACCTGGATACGTTGGCGGTCGCCATTCGGGAACGCTCGGGCCAGTGCCTGGAGGTGCGGCTCGGCCCCTGGGACGGCGAAACGCATTCGGCTGTCTCGGGACTGTGTCGAGGCGTTATCTCTGGATTTGGGCAGGACGGCGTTGTGCGGGCGCTGGAGTACCTCAGCCGCGAGAGCTAGCCCTACTCGAAATCCACGGCGTACCGCGTGGCATCGAAGCCTTTCATCATGAGCAGGCGCCGCGGGCGCAGGCAGAAGAGGATTCCGGAGTCCGTGAAGACCGCAGCCATGCGGTTCTTCTCCGCAAGCTCCGCCAGGAGGGGCGCGTACGAAGGGTCATCCTTCGGAACCTCCCTCGCCGTGCCCTCGATGACGATCCGGTTGAAGGCCGTCCAATCCCCGCGAATCACCTCCCGGTTGTCAACGAGAAACGAGACTTCGGGCGTGGCGACGATATTTCGAGCGTGCTGCGGCCGGGAATTGCTCCCGAACAGCACCTCGCCGTTCTCTCGAAGGTGGAACAGTACGAACGTCACATAGGGCGTGCCGTCTTCGGCGTGCGTCGTGGCCAGCGTCCCGCCGGGTTGTTCGGCGCCAATGCTGGCGGCTTCTCTGAGGATCTCTTCTCGTTCCACGGAGCAGATTCTACGGTAGCGAGCGTTCGGGTGCGGCGGCCGGATTACACCCGCAACCAGTACACGTGTTTGCCGCGCATCACCTTCGCCAGTTGTCCCTGCTCCCAGAGGTACTCCAGGTGGGCCAAGGTCTCGCCGACAGCGGCGCGCTGCATGTGCGGCTCGAAGTCTTTCAGTGAGCCAGTGGCCCACTTCACCCGGCCGGCGACATCCCAGCCGGTGGAGCCACCGGAGTCGACGCAGTTGAGCATCTCGGCGAGACGTTCGTCGTGGTGGCCTTCGATTTCGTGGACGCGCTTCTTGAGGTCGTGGATTTCGAACTCGTGCGCCGGCAACACAACATCCACGTCCAGGTCGACAAGAAGATGGAGCGAGCGCATGTAGTCGCCGAGAGGGCTGCCGTGCGTCTGAGTGTTGATGGAGACGTTCGGCGTGATGGTGGGCAGGATGTGGTCGCCAGTCATCAGGATCTTGCGGTTGGGCTCGTAGAGGCAGATGTGCCCCGGGGAATGTCCCGGGGTCCAGATGATCTCGAAGTCAAAGTCACCGGCCTTGAAGGTCTCGCCGCCTTTGACTTTGGTATCCGGGGGGACGGCGGCAACCATGCCAATCATGCCCATGGAGCCTCGGGACATGTTCGGGCTGTCCATGGGCGGCACGCCGTTGCTCTCCATGAACGTGGCCATGTCATCAACGAGGCCCTTGGGCGCGAGGTAGCGCGCGGTGATGACCTCGGCGTCCTTCTCGTGGAGGACGAGTTCGCAGCTCGAAAGCTGCTTCAAGCGCCCGGCCATGCCGTAGTGGTCCGGGTGAACGTGCGTAATAACGAGCTTGCTGATTTCGGACGGGTGGGAATGATGTTCCTGCATGCCCTGCTCGAGGGCGGCATACGCGGTATCCGTGTTCCAGCCGCAGTCGACGAGCACTGTGTCGTCGCCGTCCTTGATCAGATACGGGAGGACGTAGGGGAGTCCCTTCGTGACCTTGGGATGCTCCTGGAGCTGCTTCCGCAACATCCGGGCGTCTTCGATAGTGACCTGAGGGAACGGCGTGAGCAGCTGGTAGATGCCGTCGATGATCTTCATGCGGGCGAGGGCCCCCTGGCTGGGAAAGGCTCGCCGTCCCGCGCACGGGTTGGCGGCTGCAGGCCATCCTACATGAGTTGAACTGGAAAAGACCGAGGTTCCACATGATCACGGCGCCCCGGGCGACGTTAACGGCTGAGGGCGATCGCTGCGGCCCAGGCGAGGCCGCTCAGTAGGTGGTAGCGGGCGGTGGCTTTGAGGACCGGGTTGAGGCTGCGTCCGGAGACTCCCGAAAGGATGGGCCGAAGAAGCCGAGCGCCCAACGCAGCTGAGGCGACCACCGCGATGAGCGCGAATGCCACTCCTGAGAAGGTCGCAGCGGCCATCGCAATCCAGGCAATCGCGAGGAGCATCACAAACCAGCGGCGTGTGCCGCCATCGCCCATGACAACGCCCAGGGTGCGCTTGCCGGCGGTGCGGTCGGTTTCGATGTCGCGAAGGTTGTTGACGACGAGGATGGCGGTGACTGTGCAGCCGACCGGGACGGCGGCGAGAACGGACAGTCCGGTGATTTCGCCGGCCTGGACGAAATACGTTCCGATAGTGGCCACGAGGCCGAAGAAGACGAACGTGAACAGGTCGCCCAGCGCGTGGTAGCCGATGGGCCAGGGCCCGCCGGTGTACACAATGGCGCCAGCGATGCTCGCGAGGCCGGCAGCCACGATTGGCCACCCCGCGACCGCGACCAGATAGACGCCCGCCAGCGTAGCCACGCCGAAAGCGCCCCACATCCCAAGTTTCATTGTCGCGGGTGAGAGCAAGCCGAGTTGCGTCGCGCGCGGCGGGCCGAGGCGGTCGGCGGTGTCGGCGCCGCGTTCGAAATCGAAGACATCGTTGGCGAAGTTCGCCCCAACCTGGAGGGCGAGTGCCCCGAGAAGGGCGGCGAGCGCAGGAAGCAGGTCAAACGCGTGGTCGTGGTAGGCGAGCGCCGCCCCCACGACAACCGGCGCGATTGCAGCGGTAAGCGTGGGGAGGCGAACGGCCATTTTCCAGGCCTGGGCAGTGCTCGGCCGGACGGCGGCGGCAGCGGTCACTTCTTCACCGCGCTGATCGACTGGATGGCGCCGAACATCGGCGAGCGCTTGCGGATGTTTCTGAACCCGGCCTCTTGGAGCATGCGGATGAGTTCCGGCTGTGAGGGCAAGTACACCGCCGACTGCGGTAAGTACCGGTAGGCCGCATCGCGGCCAATCCAACCGCCGACACGCGGCACGACGCGGTTGAAATAGAACGAGTGCCCGTGCCGCACGAGGCTGTTCGCCGGGCGATCCACTTCAAGCAGGCCGAGACGTCCACCGGGCCTGAGTACTCGACCAAGTTCGTGGAGCACGGGCGCGATACTCACGAAGTTCCGCAGAGCAAAGCCGGAGACGGCGGCCTCGAACGATCCATCGGCCAAGGGCATGCGTAGAGCGTCGCCCTGGAGCCAGTCGCCTGCCGGCTCACGGTCGGCGGCGACTTCAAGCATGCCGCGAGAGAAGTCGAGGCCAACCGGCGTGGCGCCCGCCTCGCGACAGATGCCGCTGAAATCGCCGGTGCCGCAGGCCAGGTCCAGGACTCGGTCGCCGGCGCCAATGTCCAGGCGCCGGACAAGTTCGCGGCGCCAGCGCTGGTCGGCGCTAAAGGTCATGACCCGGTTGACGCGGTCATAGCGCGGCGCGATGCGGTCGAACATCGCGCGGACCGAAGCCGCTTTTTCCTCAGGTGCTGGAAGCACGCTCACAATGCGGGCCATTTTCGTGCCCCGCTTCGCTACAGGAAGTACGGGCGCTGACTTCCTGCAAGGCGCGGCTCAGGGATCGTTCGCTGCACAACCACTCTAACTCCGGGAGAGAGCAATGGTGAAGAAGTGGGCCCTGGTGCTGGTGGCCCTGATCGCGCTTGTGGCGGCTGTGGCCTGCGGCGGCGATGACGACGACGACAGCGCGAAGGAATCGGCCACGCCAGCGGCTTCGTCGCAAGCGACGAGTGGCGCGACACAGGCGCCGAAGGAACTGAAGGACGTCACCATCGGGTACATCCCGATCCTGATCGACGCGCCGTTCTTCGTGGGAATCGAGAAGGGCTACTTCAAGGCCGAGGGCATCAATGTGAAGCTGGAGCGGTTGGCCGGCGGCGCCGACATGCTCGTGCAGACCGCGGCCGGGAACTTCGACATCGGGGCCGGCGGCATCGGCGCCGCGGTGTTCAACGCAGCCGGCGCTTCGATCAAAGAGAAGAAGGACGTTCCGTTCGAGATCGTGGCGCCGCTCCACTATGAGAAGCCGCCTGTGACGACGCCTATCGTGGTGAGCAAGGCGCGCTACGACTCGGGCGAAATCACCAAGGTGAGCGACCTGAAGGGCAAGAAGGTCGCGATCAATGCCCGCGGCGCGAGCACGGAGTACTGGCTGGACAGGGCGCTCGCCAGCGGTGGATTGGCGTACAAGGATGTGACGCTCGTAACGGTGGCGTTCCAGGATGTGGCGGCCGCCCTGCAAAACAAGAGCATCGACGGCGCGATGCTGGGCGAACCGTTCGCGACACTGGGCAAAAACCAGGGTCTCGTCACGGTGCTGAGCGACAGCTTCGTCAACGGCGATATGCCGACCGGCGTGTACTGGAACCGCGAGTGGGCGAAGAAGAACCCCGACCTCGCGGCGGGCTTCTTGAAGGCGTACCTCAAGGCCGTCGCCGACCTGGAGAACGGCGGCTGGCAGGACGCGGGCGTGCTCGCCATCCTCGAGAAGTACACCCAGGTGCCCGCGGACGTCATCAAGCGGAGCAACCGCCCCTACAACGACCCTACCGGGAAGTTGAACCTGGAGAGCTTCAAGAAGCAGGAAGCCTTCTTCAAGGCGCAGGGGTTGCTGACGTACGACGGGGAACTGGACTTCAGCCTGTTTATGCGCACCAAATAGTGGCCGCATGAACCACGGAGGCACCGAGAGCACGGAGGATCTGCCCGGTGACGGAAACGCCGCTGCCTCCGGGTTGTCGATTCGTGGGCTGACCGTTTCCTACGGCGGAAGCTCCGGTTTGCGCGCGCTCGAGGGGCTCGACCTGGAGGTCGGGCCCGGCTCATTCCACGCGATCCTCGGGCCGAGCGGCTGCGGGAAGTCGACGCTCCTGAAGTGCCTCGCCGGCCTGCTCCCGGCTTCGGATGGAAGCGTGAGACTCCCTGGCGACGGGACTGTGGCGTACGTACCCCAGGGCAACTCGTGCTTTCCGTGGCTACGGGCGGAAGAGAACGTGGCCTACGGATTGAAGCTTCGAGGCGTTCCGCGCGC
>CAZKZR010000269.1:0-4999 GCA_964557245.1 uncultured Anaerolineaceae bacterium
AAAATCATTGCCGGGCAGGTGCAGGCCCTGGAGAAACAGCTCGAGGACGACCGCTACTGCATGGACATCCTGGACCTTTCACTCTCCATTCAGCGGGCCCTCCGTAGCCTGGACGCACTCGTCATCGAAGGTCACCTGCGCACGCACGTCATCGAGATGTTGACGGGCGGCGAGCAAGACCGGGCCGTCGCAGAACTACTTCGCCTCTACAAGGTCCAGGGACCAGCAGAGGCTTAGCCACACACCACCACAAGGAGAATCCCGTGGCAACCCAGACCATCGAACTGGACATCACCGGAATGACCTGCGACCACTGCGTCCGCTCCGTCACCAACGCCCTCAAAGATGTCCCGGGCGTCGAAGACGTCACGGTCAGCCTCGAGAACAACGAGGCGATCGTGAAGGGCAACTCGATTGATGTCGCCGCACTCGTCGCCGCAGTCGCGGAAGAGGAGTACGAGGCCTCTCCTCGCTAGTCAGCCCCGCGCAAAGGAAGCACTCCCATGGCAACAACCGATACATCCGTGACGCTCGACATCACGGGGATGACCTGCGCCTCATGCGTGAGGCGCGTCGAACGGGCGCTGGCCAAAGTGCCCGGCGTCGAAACCGCCAGCGTGAACCTTGCGGCGGAGACGGCCCGAGTTACGTTCGGCGCACCTGTCCCGGTGGAATCGCTGGTCGCCGCCGTTGCAAAAGCCGGCTACGAGGCTGCTCCGACGGCCCCGGACAAAGACCGCAGCGGCGAACGTGAAGCGCATGCCCGCAAGACTCTCACGCAACTCCTCGTGTTCGGCGCGCTCGCCGTGCCGACCATCATCCTTGCGATGTCGATGGACATCGCCGGGATGCACATCAACGATGACCCGAAGCTCCACGGCTGGATCGTTTTGCTGCTCGCGACGCCCATCCAGTTCGGGCTGGGGTGGCGCTTCTACCGGGGCGCCTGGATTTCGCTGCGACACCTGAACCCGAACATGGATGTCCTCGTCGCACTGGGCACGTCCGTCGCGTACATCTACAGCGCCTGGGTCGTCATAACGAACAGCATGAACCACATGTTCTTCGATGTGAGCGCCGCGGTGCTGGTGTTCATCACGATGGGCAAGTACTTCGAGGAAACGTCGAAGGGCGCGGCTTCGAGCGCCATCCGGTCGCTACTCAACCTGGGCGCGAAGACAGCCACTGTCGTCCGCGCCGGCGCCGAAACGGAAGTCCCGGTGGACCAGATCCGCCTCGGCGACACGTTCGTCGTTCGCCCTGGGCAACGCATACCGGTCGACGGCGTGGTCCGCGAGGGCCACTCCACGGTTGACGAATCGATGCTCACGGGCGAATCGATCCCGGTCGAACGGAAACCGGGAGACCACGTTGTCGGTGGGTCGATCAACCAGAACGGCGTCATCCACGCCGAGGCGTCGGCTGTCGGCGACGAAACGGTCCTTCGACGGATGGCGCGAATGGTAGAAGACGCCCAGGGATCGAAGGCGCCGATCCAGAAGCTGGTCGACCAGGTGGCAGCGGTGTTCGTCCCGGTAGTCATCGTGCTGGCACTTGTGACCTTCCTGGCGTGGGGGGTCATCGGCGGGAACTGGCAGGACGGCATGGTCGCGGCCGTTGCGGTCCTGGTCATCGCCTGCCCGTGCGCACTTGGGTTGGCAACTCCCACCGCGATCATGGTTGGCACGGGGCTGGGCGCCGAGCGGGGCATCCTGATCCGCAACGCAGAAGTCCTCGAACGCACGCGCAACCTGGATGTCATCGTGCTCGACAAGACCGGCACCGTGACCGAGGGGCGGCCGCAGGTGCTCGAGCTTGTGCCCCTCGGCGAAATGAGCTCCGACGAGCTGCTACGCTGGGCCGCCGCGGCCGAATCCGGCAGTGAGCATCCGCTCAGCCGAGCGATCGTAGACCGCGCTGTCGATGCTGCCATGGAACTTCCTGCTGCGAGCCAGTTCGAAGCGATCACCGGCCGCGGCGTGCAGGCTATGGTCGACGGCAAGCTGGTGCTCGCGGGCAGCCCGGCGCTGTTCACCGAGTACGGCTTCCCCCTCGATGGTCCCGTCGCAACGCAAGTCGCGGAATTGGAAAGCAACGGCCGCACTGCCATTCTCGTGGCGGTCGACGGCAAGCTCGAAGGCGTGCTGGGCATCTTCGACGATGTGAAGCAGAACGCTCCTCGAGCGGTCCAGGCGCTGAAAGACCGCGGCCTCCGGGTGGTGATGATGACCGGTGATAACGAACGAGCGGCGGCGGCGGTCGCCCAACGGGCGGGCATCGACGAGTACCGCGCCGGAGCGCGACCGGAGGAAAAGCTGGCGTTCGTCCGGCAACTGCAGGCAGAAGGGCTTTCGGTGGCCATGGTTGGTGACGGCATCAACGACACGCCAGCCCTCGCGCAGGCCGACATCGGCATTGCCATGAGCACCGGCACGGACGCCGCGATCGAAGCCGGAGACATCACGCTTTTGAGCGGCGACGTCTCCAAGATTGCGGAAGCTGTGGCGCTATCGCGGTCTACCCTGTCTACCATTCGCCAGAACCTCGTCTGGGCATTCGGCTACAACGTTGTAACGATCCCAATCGCGGCATTCGGCTTACTCAATCCGGTGCTCGCCGGGGCGGCGATGGCATTCAGCTCGGTGAGCGTGATGGCGAACAGCCTGCGCCTGCGGACCAAGGCGCGGAAGCTCGCCACCGCGAGCGGCAACGCCTACACCGCCCCCAAACAGAACGTCCTTTCAGCGAGCCGGGGCCCCATCCTGGCGATGACCAGCGCAACCGCGCTGCTGGTGCTTCCGCTGGTGGTGTTCACGGGCATCGACCGCGATTGGTTCGGGGGCGGCGACGCGGGAACACCGGCCGGCGCTATCCGGGTCGAGCTTTCGAACTGGCAGGTGGACCCATCGGCTAGCGAGCTGACGGCGGGGAAAGTGACCTTCGATGCCGTCCACCTGGATGAAGGTCATGGCCACGGCAGCGGCGAAGCCGGTAAAGACCACGATCTCGTGGTTAGCCGGAAGTTGCCAGACGGCAGCTACGAATTCGTTGCTCGGACGGAGCCGATCGAAATGGGCGACCACCAGTTGCTGACGGTGGACCTCCAGCCGGGCGAGTACCAGCTTTCCTGCGACATCGTCGAGGAAGTTGGCGGTAAGGCGGTGTCGCACACTGTCCAGGGCATGGTGACGAACATCACCGTTCGTTGATTCGCCCCCGGGTGAACCAGAACGCCGGCGAGAACTCCTCCGCCGGCGTTTCTGTTTCGAGGCTGACTTACACCCTCGTTCGCAATCCCGCTGGTACACTCATTCGCATGAAGCGCGCCAATACCCGCCCCGTCCGAGCCGGTTCCGTCGTCATCGGCGGCGGCAACCCGATTGTCGTCCAGTCCATGTGCGCGACCCGCACCCAGGACATCGATGCGACCGTGAACCAGGCCGAGATGATCCACAACGCCGGGGCGGGGCTCGTCCGCATCGCAGTCGACAACCCGAAGGACGTTGACGCCCTCGCGGTTGTGCGACAGCGGGTGCCCCAGGCGAACCTGGTTGTGGACCTGCAAGAGAACTACCGGCTGGTGACGCAGGTGGCGCCGCACGTCAACAAGGTGCGCTACAACCCCGGCCACCTCTACCACCATGAGAAGACAAAGCCCGTGCGCGACAAGGTGGCGCTGATCGCGGAGACGGCGGTGAAGCACGACTTAGCGCTTCGGGTAGGCGTGAACTGCGGTTCCGTGGACCCGGCGATGGATGAAAAATTCCAGGGGGCGGACCCGCCGGAACTCGACGGTGTGACGGCAATGGTCGAAAGCGCGCTCGAGCACTGCCGCATCCTCGATGACCTCGGGTTCACTCGCTACGTCGTCTCGATGAAGGACAGCGACCCGCGCAAGGTCATCGAAGGCAACGTGCGCTTCGCGGCCGCGAGGCCGGACGTCCCGTTGCACCTGGGCGTAACCGAGGCCGGCATGCTGCCGGACGGCGTGATCAAGACGCGTATCGCGTTCGAACAACTCCTCAGCCGCGGCATCGGCGACACGTTGCGCGTTTCGCTCACGTTGCCGTTCGCGGACAAATGGAAAGAAGTCGAAGCAGGCCAGCAGATCATCGCTGACGTCGAGGCAGGGCGTTTCCGCTCCGTGCCGGTGTTCCAGGACCACGGGCTGAACATCATCAGCTGCCCCAGCTGCAGCCGCGTCGAAAACGAGGCGTTCGTCGACCTTGCCTTCAAGGTCAAAGAGATGTCGCAGTACGCCAAACCGTACGACATAACTATTGCGATTATGGGCTGCCGCGTGAACGGCCCGGGCGAAACAGACGATGCCGACCTCGGTCTCTGGTGCGCGCCCACCTTCGTGAACCTGAAGAAGGGCGAGGACGAACTCGGCGCCTTCCCGTATGACACCGTCCTCGACCGTTTGAAGGTGGAGTTGGACGCGCTGATCGAAGAGAAGAAGCTGGCTGCCGCCGGCGCGTGAATCAGTCCGCGGCGAACAAGGCCAGTGTCCATTCGGATCCCTGGGCAGTCGGCGGTTCGAAAACCAGCAGGATTTGCATGCCGTCACGGGACCATTCGGCGTACGACAGGTCGCGGCTCGGCGTTTCGTCCCATCCGCGGCGTTCAAGCTCTTCAAGGTAGAAATCCCGGACTCGTCCGGGCGCCATCGGGGCGGAATAGCGGCGAAGGACGTGGGCGGGTTCGGTCGTCGCGGGGATGGTCTGCTCCCATTTCATTGTTGCGGAATCAGGTGCAATCTTCCCGTCCGGGTTGGCCGCCGGATCGGACTTGCTGCCGTCCCCTGAGCACGCGGCTGCGGCCGCGAGCACAGCGATGCACAGCGCTGTGAGCCATCCACGTGCCCGGAGTGACATGGTCATCTCGACTCCTGTAGCCGCCCGGGGCAGACTATCGCCGTGAGTCACATTACGAACATCTGCCGCTATCCCGTTAAATCCATGCGCGGCGAGGCCATGGATTCCGTGGACATCGATTT
>CAZKZR010000270.1:0-4980 GCA_964557245.1 uncultured Anaerolineaceae bacterium
ACGAAAGCCGCCAGCGCGCCGCGCGCGCCCCCGTTGCAATAGCTGGCGACGCGCTTGTCCGGGGTGATTCCACGTGTGGCCAGTAGTCCCTGAAGTTCGGCCGCTGGCTTCAGCGTTCGGCTTTCCGCGTCCAGCAGTTCGGACCATTCAAGGTGCACTGCGCCGGGAATCCGGCCGAGCCGCGGGATAGGGCCGAAGCCGGCCGCCCTGCCTGCGTATTCGTCCGCGGACCGCGTGTCCCAGAGCACGAAATCGTCGTCGGCTGGCGCTCGCTTCGCCTGCTCAAGCGAGCAGTACACCGCCTCGACCGGCTGTGCGGCGTACGCGGCCGCCGGCCAGGTGGCCGGCTCCGTGCCGATGGCCCGCCCTTCGGCAGTCCATTTTGTCAGCCCGCCGTCCAGGATTCGCACATCCGCGTGCCCGTAGTACAGGAATGCCCACGCGACCATGCCCATGCGCTGCGTCGGCGTGTCGTAAACCACGACGGTGGTGTCGTTGTCGATACCGAGGCCGCCCGCGATCGCCGCGAACGCCTCGGGCGAACCCATGTCGCCTCGTTCGTCTCGCGGGAGGTTCCCAAAGCCATCGAGATGGACTGCCCCGCGGATGTGGCCGGCAGCGAATTCGTTCGCGCTGCGAGCGTCGATGACTCGGACACGGCGATCATCGAGCCGATCTGCAAGCCAGTGGGTTTCTGCCAGGAGTTCTGGCCGCGCATATGCGCGCGCCGATACGGGAGTGGCCATCTGAATCTCCTTCGAATGAATGTCTGGGCGAAAACAACGGGCGAGCCGGCGCTACTTCTCCAGGCCGAACGTCCGCATCAAGGCGCGTGCGTGCTGACTGGCATGTCCCGTCACAGCCGACGCGACCGAGGTCGCGCAGCGGCTGTGGCCGGGCGTCGGGGCCGGTGCAGTCCGTACGGCGAGCGTTTCCCACTCCCTCCGCTGGGCAATGCGCCGGCTGCCGATGCGAAGTTCGGTAAGCCGGGCGTCGACGATTTCTTCAAGCATGGCTCGCCGCTCAGTCGTACTTCACCAGCTGGACTTCGAGTCCGCCGGGTTGGTTGAGATAGGACGTGTACATCCGGGCGAAGTCCTGCCGCTGTGGCGGGCGGTTCGTCTCCATCCCGGCCGCTATGAGTGCCGCGTGCGCGGCATCCACATCGCCGGCCCGGAATCCCAGGTGGCGGAACTCCACCTGGGCGCCCGCGGCCTGCCCCAATTCGAATTTCAGGCCCGTCGCCGGGTCAGAGACGATCGCGAAGCGTTCGGTCCGCATTTCGATCGTCATGCCGAACTCGTTTGCGAGCCTGTCGACTTGCGCCTGGAGGTCCGGGACATTGAAGGCGACATGGTCGAAGGCTGGTTTGGCGTCCATCGGAGTTACCGTTGAGCCGGCTGGAACAGTTCGACGATGTTGCCCGATGGATCGAGCAACAGGATCTGCGAACCACCCGGCCCGCTGATCATTTCGTTGCGGAATTCGCAACCTTCAGCCTTCAAGCGCGCGACTTCGGCCTCGATATCCGGCACCACGAAATGCAGGCGGTTCCAGCCGCCCGGGCTTGGGACCTCGCCGTCTGACATTGCTCTCCCGGCGGAACTGAGCGGGCCGGCCAGCAGCAGCCGCAGGTTGCCGCGATGCACTGAGCCGAACGCCGGCGCTGCGTCCATCTCCACGCTGAAACCGAGGTGGCTGGTGTAGAAATCCAGCGACTTCTTCACGTCGCTGACCATGTAGCGGACGCTGACGATGTCGTCCATCAGGTGCCCTCCATTTGGGAATAGCGACACCCTAGTCCTTGCAGTCGCTGCAAGGTCAACACCGAATTTCTAGCGTTCTCCCTCTTTGGTTGGACTGACAACTGAAGCCGCGAGGTCTTGAGAGAGCTCGATATAGTGGCCGGGGAGGCCGCATGAAACTTCTTCTTACTTCGGCTGGCATCAAGAACAACTCCATCCGCCAGGCACTGGTGGAGATGCTGGGTAAACCGATCGCCGAATCCACTGCGCTCTGCATTCCTACAGCGGGCTACGGGCATCCGAATGTGCCCCCTGCAGCGGCCTGGCGATTCATCAGCGGCGAAGAACCCCGCTGCCCAATGACTGAACTTGGATGGAAGTCCGTTGGCGTGCTCGAGCTCACGGCCCTGCCGAGCATCGACAAGGACCGCTGGGTCTCGTGGGTCCGCGAAGCTGATGTACTGCTCGTCAACGGCGGCGATCCGCTCTACCTGTGCTACTGGATGCGCCAATCCGGGATGGCTGATTTGCTACCCGAACTCGAGGACACGGTATGGGCTGGGTTGAGCGCCGGCAGCATGGTGATGACTCCCCGCATCGGTGAAGACTTCGTTCACTGGGGGCCACCTGCCGGCGGCGGCGACGAGACACTGGGCATCGTCGATTTTTCGATCTTCCCTCACCTGGACCATCCCGACCTTCCGCAGAACACGATGGCAGATGCCGAACGCTGGGCGGCCGGGATCGCCGGCCCTTCCTACGCGATCGACGACGAGACGGCCATCCGGGTGGTCGGTGGGAGGCTCGAGGTCGTGTCGGAGGGCAACTGGCGTCTCTTCGGCCCGGGAGGCATAGCCCCCTGAATGGACGGCGCACAGACCGTCGCAGGGTTCGCGGCGCGAGAGTCGGCCAGTGACGGATGACTCACCGAGTCCGCCAGCGGGAATCGATCGTGGGAGCCACCTGGCGGCGCTCCACGAACAGTGGACGACCCCGCCAGAGTTCGTGGCCACCGCGGTGGCACAGGCCTCGAAAGCCCCCATCCGGTCGCTTCGCCGCATCGTCGCTGGAGAGCAAAACGAAGTCTACGAGGTGACCTTTGGGGCGGCTCCGTCGCTGATCGTGCGCATCTCCCATCGCGGCGCTCTGGCTCATGAGCGGGAGAGATGGGTCCTGGCTGAATGCGCCGCCCGGGGCATTCCCGCGCCGCGCGTCTATGCCCACCAACGCGTCCATCTCGGCGACCATGAACGGTCACTGATCGTGATGGAGAAGCTGCCGGGTGAGCTGCTCTGCGACGTTGATCCGGCCGGAATCGACGTCCGCCAGGTGCTTCGCGAGTTGGGCGAGTGGCTGGCCCGCTTTCATTCCATCCCCGTGCGCGGCTTCGGCTACCTCCGGGCTGACGGCGCCGGCCACCGCCCCACGCTGGAGGAATGGCTGACCGCAAGCGTGACCGACGCCGCGCCCCAGTTCGAAGCGGCGGGCCTGGAAGTGGGGATGGACCCCGGCACGATCCGGCTCTGGGTGCGCGAGATTCAGGCCGCGTTCCACCATCCTCTCCCCAGGGTCAGGCTGATCCACAACGACCTGCTTGCGAACCACGTCCTTGTCGATGAGGGCCGCCTATCAGGCGTCATCGACTTCGGCGAGGTCGCGTCGGAGCCCGCCACGCTCGACTTCGCCCGCTGGGACTTCAACGAGGGCGACCGGTTCCCGGTGAAGTGGATCCAGGAGGGCTACGGGGATGCGGCGCCGTTCGATCCGCCGGACCACCCGGTCTACCGGGCGCTCTGGCTGGCTACGGGACTGTGGTTGATGCAGTGGTACCACGGGACCGGCTTCAAGCCCGGCATCGAAGCAGCCCGTGACCGCCTGCTGGGCGGCCCGGCCTGACACCACGGAATGCCACGCGCGGCGTTCAGCGCTCGCGGACCGCGTAGGTGAGGTGCGTCGCCCTCGGGAACGGCTCCGCTCGGACGAGGTCGAGCGCTATCCGGGCGGCGTCGACTCCCTCGAACAGCCGCACTCCTGCGCCAAACAGCACCGGCGAAACCGCTACCGAGAACTCATCCACGAGCCCCGCGTTGAGGTACTGCATGATCACGTCGCCGCCGCCGGCAATCCGCACGTCCCGGGCGCCTGCGGCCTCCCGCGCCTGCCCGAGCGCGGAAGCGATGCCGTCGTTGATGAAGAAGAACGTGGTCCCACCGGCGCGGACCCATGGATCCCGCTTCTCGTGAGTGACGACGAAAACCGGCGTGTGGAAGGGCGCATCCTCGGGCCAGGCGTGTTCGCCCGCATCGAACATCCGCTTGCCCATCACACTGGCGCCCGTGCGCTCGAACGTTTCCCGCAGGATGTCGTTCTCGCGTCCCTCCTCGCCGCCGTCGCCAAGCTTCAGGTTCTCCCGCATGAACTTCTGCGGGAACACCCACTGCTGCAACTCCATCCATTGCTGTCCCATCAGCTCGTCCGCGGACCGGGGCGCGATGAACCCGTCCAGGGACATCGAAACGCTGAAAAACACCTTCCCACTCATGCGTTCCTACCTCCGGCTGCGAGGAGTTCGGCTACGTACGTGGCGAGGTTGGTCAGCGTCTGTTCGCCACCTTCGATGGCGTGGTACTTCTCCACCGCCTCGTCCTTCAGCTCCTTCGTTGGGAAGACGGTGCGCATCTCGATCCGCGTCTTGCCGTCCTCGGCGCTGAATGTCAGCACCGATTCGAAGGCATTGGGGTCGTCCGGCGACTCGCCGTGGACCAGCGCGATCCGCTCCGGCGGCACGAGTTCCGTCCAGGAGATCCATTCGCTGTAGTCCGTCCCGTCTGGGCCGTGCATGACGAAGATCCACTCTCCTCCGACCCGGAACTCCATCGATTTCGTGGTCGTTGTGAACCCTTCCGGCCCCCACCACTGCGATAGGTGCCGCACCTCCGTGAACGCTTCGAACACCACATCGCGCGGCCCGTCGATGACCCTTGAGATGACAATCTCGCGCTCCGCTGTCGCCCGCTCCGCGGATGTTCCCTGCCGATTCGTGCTCATTCGTTACTCCTTTCGGCTCGCCTGCTTGAGCTCCTGCACGTACGAGTCCAGCCGGTCGAAGCTCTCGTTCCAGAACTGCTCGAATCCGCCGGTCCATTCGTGGACCGGCCGCAGGCCGCGAGCATCGAGGCCGTACAGGCGCTGCTTGCCTGCCTGGCGGTCCCGCACTAACCCGACTTCCCGCAGG
>CAZKZR010000271.1:0-4950 GCA_964557245.1 uncultured Anaerolineaceae bacterium
ATATCCTCACCGGCGCAGAAGGCGCGGCCGGTGCCGGTGAAGATCGCCACCTCGGCGTCCTCGCGTCCCTGGAACTCCTGCCACGCCTCGGCCATGCCCTCGCGCAGTTCGCGGCCGAGCGCGTTCAGCCGCTCCGGCCGGTTCATGCGGATGACGAACACCGCGCCATGCTCTTCGGTCTCAACGATTGCCATTCGCATACTCCCCTGGAGCCGTTTTGCCCGATCCTACATGCCAGTTGCGTACGCCAGCGTCCTTTGGGCTCCTGCGCCTGGCATTACAGCCTCATCTGCCTGATACGGTGCGAATGGAGGTTGTGCATGTCTGAACAGGTCCAATACGTCCCCGTCGTGCGCTCAGCAGGCGGCGGCATGAGCCCCGGGCGTATCGCCGGATGGGTCTCGCTCCTCGGGGCAACGCTGCTGCTCATCGTCGGCGGCGTGGTCAGCTGGAACTGGTTGGACCAGCACTTCTTCAGCATCGGCCTGGAAGATGCCGGCAGCACAACCGTGGACGAAGCAGTCCTCCTGGACCGCGTCCACGCCTTCGAACTGGTGACCGCCAAAGACACGTACGACACCCGGTCCAACACTGATTTCCACCAGCGGCTGAACCTCGGGCTCACGAAATTCAACCTCCCCGGCTTCGTCGCCGGACAGGAGCTGGACGTGCGTGCCCAGGTCATCGTCTCGGCCGGCGTCGATATGGCCCAGGTCACACCCCAGGACATCGAAGTCATCCAGAACGGCGACGGCACAGTCGTCGTGGTGCGCATTCCCCAGGCCCAGATCACGAGCACCGAAGTCGACCCCGAAAGCTTCGATATCTCGACCGGCAAGGGCTTCATGAACAAGCTCGGCTCAACCGTCGGTCTCGGCGGCCATGACGTGCGCGATGGCGCGCTCGAGGCGGTAACCTCCATCGCAACCGAAGAGGCCGTCCGCGGCGGACTGCTCACGGAAGCCAGCGCCGAAGCCAAGGCGCGCCTCCAGGCCTTCCTCCAGGCGCTGCCGCAAGGTCCCACCGGCAACGTCACCTACCTCGTGGAATACCAGGCGCCTCCACCGCGGTAAGTTCCCCGTCTCGGCCTCTCCAACGGAGTAAACTCCCGCCCATGCCCACCGGACGGCCCGCCCTGGAAGGCGTACGCATCCTCGATTTCACGCGCGCCCAGCAAGGCCCCTTCGCGACCATGCTCCTCTGCGACATGGGCGCCGAAGTCTGGAAGGTCGAACCTCCCGGCGGCGAACAGGGGCGCGCTAACGGTCTCGGCAAAGACGGGTTCTCCTCGTACTTCGAGGGCCACAACCGCGGCAAGAAAAGCATCACTCTCGACCTTCGCAATCCAGCCGCCATCGAAATCGTGAAGCGCCTCGCGCCGCTCTGCGATGTCGTGGTCGAGAACTTCCGTCCCGGCGTGATGGAGGCGATGGGTATCGGTTACGAAGACCTGCGCGCCCTCCGCGCGGACATCATCCTCGCCTCGGCATCCGCCTGGGGCCGGCAGGGTCCGTGGGCTCAGCGCGGCGGCTATGACCACGTCGCCCAGGCCCTCAGCGGCGTCATGTACGAACAGGGTCAAGGCCCCGGCGGCGAACCCCAGGCCCTCATCGGCGGATTCGCTGACCAGGTAGGCGCCATGCTCCTCGCCTTCGGCATCTCCACCGCCCTCGTCGTCCGCGAACGCGATGGCATCGGCCAGCACATCGACGGTTCGCTCATCGGCGGCATGGTCGCCATGCAGTCCAAGCAAATCATGGAATTCCTGCGCACCGGCAGACAGGTGGGTTTCGAACGCCGCCGCGCCGCCACCTACACGAACTACGAATGCGCCGACGGCAAACACATCGCCATCGCCGCCCAGGACCAATCCTTCTGGGAAAAAATGTGCGACGCCATCGGCGCCCCGGCGTTACGCACCGACGAGCGCTTCGCCACCCCCTGGGGCCGAGCCGCGAACAAGGAAGCCCTCGTCGCCGAATTGGACCGCATCTTCCGCTCCCGCCCCCGCGATGAGTGGCTCAAGCCGCTCGAGGATGCCGATGTGCCCCACGCCCCCGTCCTCGATTACGCCGGGATGTCTGCCCACGAGCAGTACTGGGCAAACGACTACCTGGTCGAAATCGATACGCCGCACCTGGGGCACATGCGGGTCCCCGGCGCCCCCATCCACATGAGTGCCACGCCGCCGCGAGTCGATTCCGCCGGTCCCATCCTCAGCCAGCACACCGAGGAGATCCTCCTCGCCGCCGGCTACACCTGGGACGAAATAGCTGCCTTCAAGGACTCTGGCGCCACCCGCACCGCCTGAGCCGCGGCCCTTCCATTACATCGGCCAATGTGCTCCAATGCGCGCCTAGTCAAAGTTGGAGATAGCTACAACATGGTCATGGCCGCAGACCGCGTTACCAGTCCCTTCCTCGAAGGCAATTTCGCCCCCGTCCGCGAAGAGGTGCAGGCCGAAGACCTGCGCGTCATCGGCGAGGTCCCTGCCGGGCTCGAAGGCATGTTTGTCCGCACCGGGCCCAACCCGCAGTTCGATGTCATCAAGGGCTACCACTGGTTCGGCGGCGATGGGATGCTTCACGGCGTCCGCGTCAAAGATGGCAAGGTCAGCTATCGCAACCGCTTCGTGGGTACCTGGGGGTACCGCAAGGAGAAGGAAGCCGGCCATGCACTCTGGGGCAGCGGTCTCGGCGCCCCGGAGTTCGACAACCCCAACGGCATGGGCCGCGGAAACACCGGCAACACCGCCCTCGTCTGGCACGACGGCCGCCTCTTCACGCTCTGGGAGGCCGGCGATCCCCACCACATCAAGCTGCCCGGCCTCGAAACGCAGGGGACCTACAACTACGGCGGAAAACTCGTCCATGCCTTCACCGCCCACCCCAAGGTGGATGAAAAGACCGGAGAGATGCTCTTCTTCGGCTACAACATGATGGGCGTGGACATGGCGAAGGGCGGAGCGAAGGTCCCCTACCTCCAGTACTCCGTGGTCAACGCCGCAGGCGAACTCACCATGACCACCCCCGTTGACCTGCCCCGCGGCGTGATGATGCACGACTTCGCGGTCACCGAGCATTACTCGATCTTCATGGACCTCCCGCTCGTCTTTGACATGCAGCGGGCAATGAAGGGCGAAAGCCCGCTCTACTTCGACCGTGACCTGCCGGCCCGCTTCGGTCTCCTGCCCAGGCACGGCGAGGGCTCCGAAGTGCGCTGGTTCGAATCTCCCTCCTGCTACGTGTTCCACACGCTCAACGCCTTCGAACAGGGCGATGAAGTCATCCTTGATGCCTGCCGGATGTCCTCCGTGGACCTCGGTTCACTCGATTCGACAACCGCGCCCACTCCGGAATCCCGCCGCTCGATGAGCGACGATTCCGCACAGGCCCTGTACCGCTGGCGCTTCAACACCACGACCGGTGCGGTCCATGAAGCCGCCCTGGACGACCAGTCCAGCGACTTCCCCCGCGTCAGTGATGCTCTCGCCGGGTACCGTGCCCGATTCGGCTATACGGCTCGCTTCGGCGGTGGCAGCGGCATGCCCGAATCCGACGCCATCATCAAGTACGACCTCCAGACCGGGAAGAACAACGTCCATCACCACGGCCCGAATCGCTTCGGCGGCGAGGGCGTCTTCGTGCCTCGCCCGGGCGCCACCGCTGAAGACGATGGCTGGGTGGTCACATACGTGTACGACGGCAACACCGGAGACAGCGAATTCGTCGTCATCGACGCGCTCAACATGGAGTCGGCGCCGCTCGCCCGCGTGCCCCTGCCCCAGCGCGTGCCCTACGGCTTCCACGGAGCGTGGATCAGCGAGGAGCGCATCCAGGCGCAGCGCTGACCGCCATCACTCGGCCGGCTTAAACCGCCAGGCCTGGATTTCGGAAAGCCGTCCCGTCACCTCTGCGAGTTCGCCGGCCGAAGTGCCGGCGACTCCGGAGAGCTTCGCGACGAACATTTCGCCGCGCTGCGTATAGCTCTCGCCCTCCACTCCATACCACTGTCCGGCCAGCAAAATGCCGGCTACCAGCTTGTGCCGAATCTCAGGAATCACGGGAAAGCCTCCGCGAAGTGTCGCCCCGGAGGCTAGCAAGCGGCCGCCTTAGCCGCATGGCAGGTCTATTGCCAGGGGTATTCGTAGACGTGCACGGGGTCTTCGAATCCGGGCAGCAGCGTCGGCCCGAAGTCGTTGAACGCCCGCTGCGGGACGCTGCAAGCCTCACGCGCGTCTTCCGTCAGCAGGATCTCGCCGCCGTGCGCATGCCCGCAAACGCGGCTCGCCAGGTACACCGCAACACCAAACACATCGCCCTCCGCCTCGATGACCTCACCGTAGTGGATCCCACAGCGGATCTTCAGTGGCAGCTCGGTCGGGTTGCTGCGCGAAACTTCGGCCTGCGCCGTGGCCGCGTGCGCCAGTGCCGCATCCACTGAATCGAACGCCAGCAGGAATCCATCGCCGAGCGAGCGCACAACCCGCCCCGTGTTCGTCTTGGCCAGGCGGATCGTCTCCGCCAGGAACTTCAGGACATGGTAGGCGCGGGCATCGCCCAACTGGCGTGTCACCCGGAGCGATCCGGGAACGTCAATCAACAGGAGCGCGCGTGAAACGGGTGTCACGCCCGCGAGGTCGGCCGTAAGTACGGTCTGGGTGGTCAAGAAAGCTAACTCCGTAGGTCCGCTGGAATCATTGGCATCCTCCCTGGCGGCCATGAATCCAATCTAACGGCGGCTGTGCGCACTCACTGTGACGGCACTCACAGTGCCAGCACTCTTACGGGTATTCCCTGATCCGGAGCTCCTCAGGGCTCGTACGTGATGCCCACCTTGGCGAGGAATCCAACCAGTGCGTCGTCATGCACTTCGCCCGTCTTGATCACCTGCAGCACGCCGTCCTTGTCGATGAAGAACGTGGTCGGCATGTACGTCACCCGGTAGTGC
>CAZKZR010000272.1:0-4945 GCA_964557245.1 uncultured Anaerolineaceae bacterium
ATGCCGAACGGTTTCGCTGGTCGCTCCTGGGCACGTTCCTCAGCCACCTGAGCCTGGTCATTTTCCTTGTGGGAGGCCTCATCTCCGCGCTGTTCAATCAGAGCACGCGCGTGCTCGTCGCCGAGGGCACAACCGCGGCGGTCTTCAGTCCGGCCTCCTCGAACCACATGCAACTGCAGCTGCTCGATTTCCGGCGCGAGCTCGATGCCACGGGCCGCGAACGCCAACTCTCATCCGATGTCGTGGTCAGCCGTCGCGGCAAGGAGATTGCCCGCGGTCAAATCTCGATCAATCGCCCGCTCGTTGTCGATGGCTACGCCTTCCACCAGGCGGCCTTCGCGGATGGCGGCGCGGCAGTCGAAGTCCGGTCCGCCGATGGGCGTCTGCTCTTCTCCGAAGTACTTCCGCTCACCGAGCAGGTCGCCGTGCCGCGCGTGCGAGTAACAAGGACCGATGGCGACACGCTCTTCCAGGGAACCGCCCCGCCCACCCTGTTCGCTGCGGACGGGACCGGTATCTCGATGGTCGCCGTGCCCGGCCTCCCCAACCCGGTCGCAGTAGCAGCCCGGTGGGACCCCACCGGGGACGGAGGTTCGTGGATGGCCGCGTTTTCGGGGATCTGCGCGGGTGTCGTCGAGGTCGCCCTCGGGTCAGACCGCTCTTGCGCAGACTACCGGCTGGCCGTGGACGGCGTGGACCTCGCGTTCGCCGGACGCCCCGACGGACTGCCCGCCCCCTTGCAGGGCTCTCTCGTTGAGCTTGTATCCGCGTCTTCCGGCGCGTCGGAAATGGTGCTGGTCGCGCCCGGAGGCGAGACCAGCCGGTTTGCCCAGGGCGCCGCTGGCACATTCGCTGGCCTGTCCGTGACATTTGACGGCGCTCGCACGTACTCGGGTTTCACTGTTCGCCGTGACCCCGGAACCAGGTTCATCTGGGTGGCTACGGCGATGCTCCTTCTCGGGCTCGGCGCCACCTTCTACTTCCCCTACCGGCGGCTCTGGATGAAGTTCACCCCCGAAGGCACCGCCGCCGCAGGCGTGGCCCCGGCCGGGGCCGAGTACGCCGATACGCTCGAGACCTTCCTGCACTTCGAACAGTTCCCCGAGGCCGCACCAGTTCGGGCCGCGCCGCCTCCGCCGGGCTGATGCACGCGCCCGCCGCCTTTCGAGGAATCTGGGAGCCGTTAATGCTTGCGTAATCTTTGCGCCGCCCAGGGCCCTGACAGTTAGGGTGATGCAAGCCGCTCCTCATGTCCTCGAACACTATGAGCGCTACTTCCGGCCGGGCATGGACGACCTTTCAATGTCCTGCCCGCAACCGGACACGCCGGGGCGCGAAGTGGTTGGATACCCCGAACCGGGAGGCTTGCGCAATCTACGGGCGGCAATCGCGCGCCTTTACCCCGGGCTCGATGCGGACCATGTTGTGGTTACGAATGGCGCCACCGAGGCGCTCTCCGCGTGCGCCCTGGTTTTCGCCGGCGGGGGACAGACAGTCGCAATCGCGCCCGGCAGTTACCCGAGCTTCACTTCGCTGGCGCGACGGTTCAACAGTTCCCTGCGTTCCTGGGATGGCGTTTCCAGCGCGGATGTAATTCTGCTCGCCAATCCAACGGTTCCCGATGGCCAGTTGTTGGACATGCCTTCGCTGGCCGAGCCCATGCATGATTCCTCCTCCCGCCTAATCGCGGATGAGGTTTACCTTGACCTCCGCCCCGGGGCCGCCGGACGCGCTGCTGCGCTCTGTTCCGAATCTGCCATCAGCATCGGTGACCTTTCCAAGCCCCTCGGCTTAAGCGGCCTCCGCATCGGATGGGCGGTGAGCCGGGACCGCACGGCGATCGGAAGCCTGCGCCGTGCCGTCCAGGAGCTGAGCGGCGGCCCTTCGACGGTCGCCATGCAACTCGCCGAAGCCGCGCTCGAGAGGTATTGCGAACAGTACGAGGCCCAACTCCGGATCGCGAACTGCAACGCCCCGGCAGTATTCGCGGCGCTCTCCGAAGCGGGCTGGTCCTTCACACCGCCCCAGCAGGGCTGGACGTTCCTCGCGTCGCCCCCATATCCGCTCCCCCGAGCAACCGTGGAATCGCTCCACGCCGCGGGGTTGTTTCTCATTCCCGCGTCCGCCTTCGGCCGGGGGGGCGACGGCTTCCGGATCAGCCTCTTCGCTCGGCCCGAAGCTCTGCGCCGGGCGCTGGCCATGGCGTGCAACCAGTCCGATTCACGGGCCCTCGTCCTCCTCGCGAAAGCACCGGAACACTCCAAGTCCCGCCTGGCTGCATGCATCGGTTCCCTCGCGGCGAGCCGGTTGGCTGAAGCATTCCTCCGCGATACCGCAGCGGCCCTTTCGACCTCGGGCAAACCGGTATCACTGAACTACGCCCCGCCCGGCTCCGAGACGTTCTTCTCGAGGCTCGCTCCGTTCGCGCGGCTCATTCCTCAGCCGCCCGGGAACCTCGGCGATCGGATTGCCGCAGCGATAGCCGTCGAGACGGAGTCAGGGAGCGACGCCGTACTGATCGGCAGCGACACACCCCACCTCCCCCCGGAACTGCTCGAGGAAGCGTTCGAGCGCCTCCGGGACCACGATGTTGTCATCGGCCCGGCCACCGACGGAGGCTTCTACCTCCTCGGGCTTCGCGCCGGCCAGTTTCCGCCGGCGCTTTTCGAAAACGTCGCCTGGAGCACGGGCACCGTTTTTGACACGGTGGCCACCAACGCCGGACGACTCGGTTTGCGCCTGCACTCTCTCCGGGCCCTGACAGACATCGACGACCTGGACACGCTGCGGGCCGCCCTTCGCGAGCGGCAGCCCGGCACAGCGCCGTTGACTGCCGCGCTCACGGAAGAACCGGGACTGCTCCCATGACCCGCGCCGTTCCGCCCTATTCCAGCACCCGCCTGACGGCCCAACTCGGACTCATCCTCACGCTCATGCTCGCGCTCATGTTCATGAGTGGCGGCTTCTTCTACCTCTACGTGTTCAATTACGGACTGCCCGGTTGGTTCGGCGCCGTTCGATTTGTCCACTTCTACGTGGGAATCGCCTCAATCCCGATTTTGCTCGGTAAGTACGCCACCACAGCCGTCCGGTTCGGCGGGTACTACCTGCGCGTGCCCCGGTTCAAGAAAGCCGGGCCACCCAGCCTGGTTCCCCGCCTGCTTTCGCCGCTGCTCGCCGCGGACTTCTTCGTCCTCTACGGCAGCGGCCTCTACATGCTTTTCCATTACTACTACACCACGACCAATATCTGGCCGCTCGAAGCCAAACCCGTCCAAACGCACCTTTGGGCGGCGATCATCGGCGCACCGCTCGTGACCGTGCACCTCGTGTGGCACCTGGCGGCGGCCTGGCGAAGCGTCGCCCACCCTCCGACCCCCGTCCCGGCGCTCCAGCCCTACCGAGAGTCTTCCCGCGGCATGCATTCCCGCCGCTCTGTGCTCGCGGGCCTGGGCGTCGCCGGGGTCTCGATAGCCCTCGCCCTGCAGAACACCGCCGTTCGCTCGCGGGATGTTGCCAACCTCTTTATCGGCCGCATTCCCCCGGAGGAGCGCGGTGGCCCGGGTGACTTCCCCGTTGAAACGCTCTTCGGCCGGGTTGACCCAGTCGATCACGAGGCATTCAGGCTAGTGGTCGAGGGGGAAGTCGATTCACCACTCTCGCTCAGCTACCAGGACATCCTTGCACTGCCCTGGGTCGAATATTCCATCCGCATCAGCTGCGTGAGCGGCTGGACTGAAGTGCCTCGTTGGCGTGGCCCAAGAGTGGCCGACGTCCTCGCCCTCGCGAAGGAACGCTCTGGCGCTGGTTCCGTCTCCTTCCACAGCCTCAGCGGTTACGGCTTCACCTGGCACCGCGGACCGCTCAGCCAATCCAAAGCTCTCCTCGCGACCCATGTGAACGGCGCTCCACTCAGCACGAACCACGGCTTCCCCGTCCGTCTCATCGTCCCGGGCTATCCCGGACAGAACATGGTCAAACAGGTCGACCGCATCTTCGTTCGTGGCGACCGCGAACAGTTCAACCCCGACTTCCACATATTCGCGGAAGAGCCGGGGACCAGGAGTGACGCGTGACACAGCTTCAAACGTATCCGACCGCCGCGGCCTCTAACCGCCCATTACCCGAAGAGCTCTACCTCGAGGTCACGAACCGCTGCAACCTGAAATGCACCACCTGCCCGCAGTCGTGGGGCATGTCCGAGGAAAGCGCGGACCTTTCCCCCGAACGCGCCCGCGAACTGCTCGATCAGCTGCCTTCCGTGCGCCGCGTCGTCCTCCACGGCATCGGCGAACCGACCCTCAACCCGCGGCTGCCGGAGCTTATCGCCGTCGTGAAGGAGAGAGGCGCATACGCACTCTTCAACACAAACGGATTGCTCCTTCGCGGAAAGCTGCTTGAGGAACTCGTCCTCTCTGGACTGGATGAAGTGCGCATCTCGGTCGACGCGGCCACACCGGAAACCTACGTCCTGGTGCGTGGCCAGGACATGTTCGGTCGCGTCATCGCGAACGCCGCCGCGCTCGCCGAGACCCGTCGCCGCCTCGGCGCGGCCCATCCCCGTATCTCCCTGTGGATGACTGGTCTGAAATCCAACATCCGCGAACTTCCCGACCTCGTCCGCTTGAGCCACCGGTCCGGCATCGACGAGGTGTACATCCAGCGGCTCGTGTTCTCTGGCCGCAACCGCGCCAACCAGGACGAAGCGCTCTACGGCCGAATGGATGCCGAGGAACGCGCCGGCCTTGAGGAGGCGCAGGCAGTCGCCGCGGAGCTCGGCGTGACGCTTCGCGGTTCCAGCGAGGCGCTCCCGGGAAATGCGGCCCCCACATTGGAAACCCAGCCGTGGCGCGCCTGTCGCCGGCCAACCTCGCTGATGTACATAACCGCGAACGGCAACGTCCTGCCCTGCTGCATCGCGCCATTCACCGATGCCCCCTATTCG
>CAZKZR010000273.1:0-4931 GCA_964557245.1 uncultured Anaerolineaceae bacterium
GCGACGGCACGACGATGGCCGTTCCGGAATGGGGCCACTCGGTCCACGTCGAGGCTTCGCGCATCCTGGTCGAGCGCTTCCCGGAGCGAATTGCCTTCCCGCGGCTCCTCGATCAGGCGCGGGCCAGATGCCGGCGCGGCGCTGCGGAAGCCAAGGAAGAGGATGAAGCCCAACTCGCCGCCCTGCTGCTCCAGGGATTCTGTTACAGCGGAAGCCTGGTCGAACTGCGGACAACCGCCGGGGCGTTCACTACCGAATCAGGCAGTCAGCCCAGGACAACTCGCTTCGCGCTTCGACAGCTCGCGGCGGGCATGACCACCGTCACCAACCTCCGCCACGAACGGATAACGCTCGAACCGTCACTCGCCCGTCTGCTGTCCCTGTTCGATGGGACCCGGTCGCTCCAGCAGGCCCGCGCGGCTGCCGCAGACATGCCGAACAAAGCGTTCGAGGGTGTACTCGATACCTTCGTTGAAATGGCGCTGTTCGCTGACTGAACCGGACGCAAAGAAGGGAGCCCTCACAGGCTCCCTTCCTATTGAGCGGTCGTGCCTTTAGCGGGAGGCTCCGACGCTCGTCTTCCACTCCCGCATTGCCTGATCTCCCGGACGGTCCACGTGTACTTTGTCGTCGACCCGGGTAACCCAGCTCTGGGGAATGTAGTGATGCTGCCCCTGGGCGTCCTTCGTCAGCTTGATCTGGTCGCCTTCGAGGTGGTCCACCACGCCGAACTGTCCGTTGTTCGAACAGACGACTGGCATGTGCTCCTTGATTTTCGAGGTATCCATGGCGCAACTCCTTTCGCTTTTCGGCTGCTTCCACCGTAGTCCCGCGGCCGTCGCGGAATGCTCAACCATCCTCTTCAAGGGGTTGCAGAAGGCTCGCCTTTCGAGCCGGGTCAATGGCGGGTACCATGGCGCGGCATCGCGCGAACGAATCACTCGCGCTATCCGAACGAATCCTGTACTGGAGAAGCCACATGTCAGAAGCCTGGATCATCGAAGGCGTGCGCTCGCCCCGCGGCGGCGGCAAACCCGGAGTCGGCAAACTCACCCATATCCACCCTCAGCGCATCCTTGCCCAGGTGCTCAACGCCCTCCAGGAACGTGCGGGGTTTGACCCGGCCGACGTCGAGGACGTAGTCATGGGCTGCGGCAGCGGCGCCGGAGACCACTCCATGGACATCGCCCGCATGGCGACGCTCGATGCCGGCTGGCCCACCAGCGTCCCCGGCGTCACGCTCCACCGCTTCTGCGGCTCGGCCCAGCAGGCCGTGAACATGGCCGCCATGGGTGTCATGTCCGGCCAGCAGAACCTCCTCGTCGCCGGCGGCGTCGAATCCATGTCCCGCCCGGCCCCGCTGAGCGTCGACGGTTTCACCGCGAACAACGGCCACCTCTACGAGCAGTACCCGCTCGTGCCCCAGGGCATCTCGGCGGACCTCATCGCGACGCTCGAGGGCTTCACCCGTGAAGACTGCGACCGCCTGGGCGTCGAAAGTCAGCGCCGCGCGGCCGTGGCCATGGACGCCGGCCACTTCAAGCGCAGCGTCGTCCCGATTCACAACGACGACGGCACCCTTGCCCTGGACCACGATGAATACCCGCGCCCCGGTACCACCATGGAGAGCCTGGCTGGCCTGAATCCGTCCTTCGCGAAGATGGGCGTGATGACTCCCGCTAACGACACCCGGACTTACGACGAGATCTGCATGGCGGTCTATCCGCAGGTGAAGGCGGTCAACCATGTGCACCACGCCGGTAACTCTTCCGGTGTGGTGGATGGCGCGAGCGCGTTGCTGATTGCCTCGCCGGAATACGCGAAGGCTCACGGACTCAAGCCGCGCGGCCGCATCGTCCAGACCGCCACCGCGGGCAGCGAGCCGGTCATCATGCTCACTGCCCCTGCCCCGGCCACCCAGATGGTGCTCAAGAAGGCGGGCATGAGCACCGACAACATCGACCTCTTCGAGATCAATGAAGCGTTCGCTTCCGTGGTCCTGAAGTGGCAGCGCGAAATGGGCGTGGACAACGAGCGCCTGAACGTGAACGGCGGCGCCATCGCCCTCGGTCACCCCATCGGCGCGACCGGCGGCATGCTCATCCAGACCGCCCTCGATGAACTCGAACGGCGCAACAAGTCCACGGCGCTCATCGCCATGTGCACTGGCGGCGGCATGGGCACCGCAACCATTATCGAACGCATCTAACTCCAGACCGGCGTTCGTCCAAGAAACGGTGCAGCTACGGCTGCACCGTTTTCTTTGGCCCACCGGAATGCCGCATGTGGTTGAATAGCGGAATGCAGGAATTCATGCAGCGCCTGAGCGACGGAGGCGGCCGCCAGTTTGTCCGCGAACGCTTCATCCAGCCCATCGGCGAATTCGTCAACACGGAGGCCTCCGGCGGCATCTTCTTGCTGCTTGCCACCGCTGTCGCCCTCATCTGGGCCAACTCCCCCTGGGACTACCGATACTTCGACCTGATCCATGCGCACCTCAGCGCGGACCTCGGCCTGTTCTCCATCGATGACAGCCTCGGCCACCTGGTGAACGACGGGCTGATGACTGTCTTCTTCTTCGTCGTTGGACTGGAAATCAAGCGGGAACTGCTGCACGGCGAACTCGCCAGCAAGCGCAAGGCCGCACTCCCGGTGGCCGCGGCGATTGGCGGCATGGTCGTGCCCGCCCTCATCTACGTCGCCTGGAATGCGGGCGGCGAAGGCGCGAAGGGCTGGGGCGTGCCCATGGCCACGGATATCGCCTTCGCCATGGGTGTGCTCGCGCTACTCGGGCGACGTGCTCCGTTCTCGCTCAAGGTGTTCCTTCTGGCCCTCGCGATTGTGGACGACCTCGGGGCGATCCTCGTGATCGCGCTCTTCTACACCGACAGCGTCTCGCTGGAAGCCATCTTCTGGGCGGTCGTCGTCATCGGAGCTATCCTCGCGGCTGGCCGCGCGGGCGTCCGCAGCACCGATGTGTACGTCGTCCTGGGCATTTTCTTCTGGCTGGCGGTCTACAAGAGCGGCATCCACGCGACGCTCGCCGGCGTGGTGCTGGCGATGCTCACGCCTGCGAAGCCGCAGTTCACGCTGCGCGCTTTCGAAGGCAGTGCGCTCGATCTTTTGGTCAGCTACCGCCATGCCAGGGACGCGGGAGACCACGAACAATCCCAGCAGGTACTCGCCGAGTTCGAAGAGCTGAGCCGCGGCACCGAATCGCCGCTCGACCGGCTCGAGCATGCGCTTCACCCCTGGGTGAGCTATCTCATCGTGCCGGTGTTTGCGTTGGTGAACGCAGGCGTCGCGATTTCCGGTGGGCTCATCTCGGACTCACTGTCGAGCCCGGTCAGCATCGGCGTCGCTTCCGGTTTGGCCCTCGGCAAGCCGATTGGCATCGTCCTCGCCTGTTACCTGGCGGTGAAGTTTGGCCTGGCCGAACTGCCGGCCAACACGGATTACGGCCACATGCTCGGAATTGGGCTCGTCGCGGGCATCGGCTTTACCGTGTCGCTGTTCATTACCAACCTGGCGTTCGATAGCGCGACGCTCGTGGACGAAGCCAAGCTCGGCATCCTCGCAGCCTCCACGCTCGCCGGCGCGGTCGGCTTCGTCTACCTCTGGTTTGCACCGGGAGAGCCGGACCCGGCGCCGGAGCTGAAGCCGCTACCTGCGCCCTGATTGTCCGATTCCAGCGGATCAACTACCGCATATTGGCTTCAGGATAGATAGTAGGAAGTGAACTAGTTTTCCGTGCGCTTCGCGTGCGGCGAGATCGGCTCGCCGCTGCCTTCGGGCAACCAGTGCTCCTGACCTTCTCGCCGCCTTTCGAACCAGACACCTGGCTGCCGCCTGCGCACCCAGCCGAAAGGAAAGTCCTGCAAAATGCTCAGACGGTTCGCGACCCGAGGCCGCCGCTACAACCTCGGACAGATGACCAGCCAACAGGTAGTGCGCGCGCTCTGGCTGGGCACGGCCATCGGTCTCGTCGCGGGCCTTGGCGCCATCCTCTTCGCGGAGTCCATCAAGTTCGCCACCGAGCATCTGCTTGGCGGCCTGGCCGGGTATTACCCGCCCGAACCGCTGGGCGAGGGCGCGGCCACATTCTCCGGGCCGGACCGCCGCTGGGCGCTCCCGCTCGTACTCGGCCTCGGCGGACTGCTTTCCGGGATCATCGTCTTCAGCCTCGCCCCCGAGGCGGAGGGACACGGTACGGACGCCGCCATCGAAGCGTTCCACCGCCGCGGCGGCCGCACCCGCTGGCAGGTCATCCCCGTGAAGCTCGTCGCCTCCGCGATCACCATCGGCTCCGGCGGCGCCGCGGGACGCGAAGGTCCGACCGCCCAGATTGGCGGCGGCTTCGGCTCATTCCTCGCCGGCAAGCTCGGACTCGATGCGAACGAGCGGCGAAAGTCGCTTGCCGCCGGCATGGGCGCCGGCATCGGCGCCATCTTCAGGGCCCCGCTGGGCGGCGCGATGATGGGCGCCGAAGTGATGTACACCCATGACTTCGAATCTGACGTGATCCTCCTCGGCCTCATCTCGTCGATTGTCAGTTACTCCGTCTTCTGCTCGTGGTTCAGCTTCTCGCCGATGTTCGGAAACACAGCGGGCTTCACCTTCTCCCACGTTTCGGAGATTCCTTATTACGCAGCCCTGGGCGCGGTCTGCGGCATCATGGGCATCCTCTACGTACGCGGCTTCTATGGCACCACAAGCGCGTTCCACCGGCTGAAGATGCCGCGGATGTTGAAGCCGATGCTGGGCGGCATCGCCGCCGGATGCATCGGAATCTTGATGCCCGAATCCATCCACGTCGGCTATGGCTGGATCCAGCGCGATTTCGATGCGACGGAGCTCCTCAAACTCTCCCCCTGGCTGCTCATCGCCCTGCCCTTCGCCCGGATCATGACCACCTCGTTTTCCATCGGCTC
>CAZKZR010000274.1:0-4925 GCA_964557245.1 uncultured Anaerolineaceae bacterium
CCGGCGAAACCAACCAGGGTGAACCCGGTGAATTCGTTGGCCGCGAACGGGCCGGGGCCATGCGCCCACGGCAGGAAGAATCCTGCGATTGCCAGCGGGCCCGCGCCGAGCCGGAGATGCCCGGCCCAACGCAGCCACGGTGCCGGTCTGCTAATCCTCGACGGTGAGGATGCCTGAGAGACGGACAACTCCCCGTTCATCGACACCATTGATGATAAGCCCCGAAAGCGCACGTTCGGCCTGCGAGAGGTCGGCGGGAACGCCGCCCTGCGCCAGCCGAAGCAGCTTGGAGAGGTTGAAGTAGGCATACGTGCCGAGGCTTGTCGGCATCTGGTCTACCGTCTCGTTGTACTTCCGCAGTCCGCTCAGGGGTGGCTCCTCATTTTCGAGCACCCGCTGCACACCGTTCTTCGTGCCGAGAACGAGGTTCCCATCGAGGAAAGCGTACGCCGATTCGTCGCCATCTTCGTCGCGGAAGACGGTCATGTCCGTGCCGGCGACCTTCTCCACCTTCGGCCGGCTCGTGCTGGGGCTCGCCGCGACCATCTTCTTCAAGAGGTCTTCCGCCTTCTGCTGGTCGACTTCAGCGATCATGACCCCTTCGGCGCCTTCCTCGGTTCCGTCCGGGAACCAGGCCGCGACCACCGTCTCTCCGTTCAGCAGCTTGATGATGTCTTCGAGGCTGTTGATTCCGAGTTGGCGCCCGCCATCCTTCAGCGCGTCATCCAGGGAGTCGTATTCGCCCTCCTCACGGATCGCCTTGTCGATCTCCGGGCGAGCCTGGGCCATGACTTTGTCCCAGGTCTCGGCGATATCCACCGTGCTGAAGAAAACACCGGCATCGGCGGGCACGTACTTCACGAGCTTCGATTCGCGCGGGGCGAGCATGGGCGATACCACGCCACTTTTCCCGACGCTCGCCGCCTGGAACTCGAATCCGTCCTTCTCGGCGCCGATGACCCAGGCGGCCGGCTTGAAGACGAGGTCGCTGGCGCCCGCGTCCGTGATCGCCGCCTTCATGACCGGGTCATCAAGCAGGAAGTCTCCTGCCAGGTTCTCGGCGCTCACATACACGAAGGCGAGGAAGTTGCCGGTCAGTTCGTCGCGGAGATGCTGGAAGTCATCGACGCTCGCCAGGGACTTCTTATCGCCCTTCGAGACATCGATCACCGTCTTGATGCTGTCTTCGTCAAACGCAATGACCAGGTGGTCGCCGATGACCGCGGCGAAGCCGTCGAAACCCATCGCGTGGTACTCGACGTCCTTGTACTCCTCGTCATCGAACGGACCAGCGTTGTCCTCGAGAACTTCGAGGGCCCTCTTCGGGTCCTTGCAACGGATGATCACCGCGCCCTGGGCGTTCAAGTCAGAAATCGAAAGCCCCTGGACGTAAACGGCGGCGTTGCCGCCCAGGAATGGGGCAACATCGTCTTCCCAGTCGAATCCGACTTCGTCGACGCCATCCTTCAGTTCGTCTTCCGGATCATCCGCGCCAAGCCGCTCGGCCAGCCGGAAGGTGTTCACCCACTGGCTTGAGGAAAGGTCGGTGTTGAGCGCGAAGAACACGCCTGCATCCTCCGGAACCAGGCTGGCGGAGGTGAGGTTCACCTCGCTGGCGCGGCTCGATGTAAACAGGATCGCTCCGCCGACGACGGCGGCCACCGCCACCAGCCCGGCGGTGATTCCGAGACCTACCATTCGCTTGGGCACAGACTTCCCCCTCCCAACTCGATACGTTTTTAACTATCGACCGTGATCTCACTACGCCTCATGACTCGCCTCACACTCTTGCGAACACGTTGGCCGTTGCCGGTCGTCTGAGACACTGAACGCCGTGCAGCCTGAAAAGTTCGGCGTGCTCCGGCGGGCCGTCGCGGCGCTTGCCTTCCGTTGTCCCCGTTGCTGTCGCGGCGCGGTCTGGCGCGCGCCGTTTCGCATGCACAAGACGTGCGGCGTGTGCGGGCTGGCCTTCGAACGCGAGCCTGGCTACTTCGTCGGCGCGATGTACGCGAGCTACTCCATCGGCATCTTCGGCACACTGCCCGTGTGGATGGGCATGCTCTTCGCGGGTGCTTCCCTCACTGCGGTCCTGGTCGTGGGCATCGGTCTGGTTGTCATTCTGACCCCGCTCTCCTTCCACTACTCCCGGGTGTTCTGGTTGCACATCGATTGCTACTTCAACCCAGCGACTTTCGAAGACTCGGCTCCGGGCTGAGGGTGGCTTGCGATCCATTTCGCCTGCAAGGGTCCGGTCAATACAGGTGAAGGCGAGCCCCATCGGAGCGTGATGAGCGGCCGGGAGATCCTGGGTGCGTTGGTCGTGAAGTCGTTGGCCATGACGGGCGGTACCTCGAAGGTGCTGCTGGTTAGACCAGCCGCCGCGACTGTTCTTACAGACGCTCGGTAAACTCGTACGGTGACAGGCTTCCATATCCGCGCGGCCACCACGGAAGACGCACAAGCAGTAGCCGATCTCTACCGTCGATCGAACCTGGCCGGTGCACCCGCTGCCGCCGGGCTATTCGAGCGGATGACCCAGACAGGGCACGCCTTCCTGGTTGCGGATGGCGAGACATTGAGCGGCGCAGTCCGCCAGCACGACGAAGAAGGCATCGGCTGGTTCGACCTCCTGGTCTCCCGGCGGCCGTGGGCCGGGGTTCATCTCATTCGAGCCGTTGAGCGAGGTTGCCAGGACCGAGGCATCCGCCTCGTCCGTGCCTACTGCCCGGACATCGGCGTGTTTCCCGATTACTTCTCCCGCTTGGGATACCTGCCGATCGGACGGAGAAATTCGGCTGACGGGCAGCCGGAGCTCTTGCTCGAACGCCGGCTGCCGCTGCTCACTGTCCGCGAACAGCGCCGCTCCGATGCGGCGGCGATCGGCGCGCTCACGGGCGAAGACCCCTGGGTGTTCGAGCAGGGCGCCCGCCCCGGCTGGTTCGTCGCCGCCGACGGCGACCGCGTCGTTGGCGTGACTCAGGTCTCGGACGCCGGAGCGGGGGTCGCAAGGATTCGGCCGCCGCTGCTTTCGCCCGGCTACGACGGCAGGTCGTTGGAACTGTGGATGCTCGACCGCGCCGCCATCTATGCCGAGACAAACGGCTACCACACGGCCGAACTGGAAGCCGCGCCGGTGCTGGATGCTGTCCGCAAACGACTCGAAGACCGCTATTGGATCCGAGAGCGCGACACATGGCGGCGCGTCTTCTTCACACCGAAGCCGCAGGGGGAAGAGGACTGGGATTAGAGGCCGGCGAAAAACTCGCTGAGCACTTCGGCACCCCGCTTCGGGTCCTGGCACATCCACCAGTGGCCGAGCCCGGGCAGCATGGCAACTTTCGCGCCCGCGCGTTCGGCCGTTCGCCGCGCGAGCACTTCGCCACCGGTGTAGTGGTCCTCTGTGGCGATAATCACGAGACCGGGCTTCGCTTTAGCTTTCCCGACCTCGGCGCCAATCTGCGCCAGGCGCGGCTGCGCGGCCGAGCGGTAGAGCGCGAGGATGCACTTCGCCATGTCGGCGTTGACGGCTGCCGCGGTGGTCGCCGCAGCGGCCGGGCTCATGCCCAGGCTCTGGAACTGAGCAGTGCGCGCTTCCAGTGGCGCGCCCGCTATGCCGGCGACGGCTGCCTCACCCGCTTCCGGCGTTTGCCACACCTGCGCCGCGTCGTGCCAGACGTACTCCGGATCGAAACAGCCACCTATGTCCGTGGCCCAGGAGCGAAGCAGCTCGGGGTGTTCGATGGCGACCCGCATGACGTGTCCGCCGCCCCAGTCATGCCCAACGAGGTCAATCGGACCATCGATCTTCTTCAGTTCGGACACTAGCCAGTCCCGATATTCGTCAGAGGTGGCTCCGAAACCTTCAGGCACAGGCGCGCCGAAACCGGGAGGCGAAAGAGCGATAACGTCATCGCGCCCGAGCGCGGTGATCATTTCATCCCAGATAGCGGTGGTTTCAGGGTTTCCGTGAACGAGAACGACTGGCATATGCATCCCTCCGGCAGAGGGAGGAGCTTAGGGCATGGGAACGCCGGACGGGTAGTGGGGCGGCCGCCTGGGCCAAGTCAGCCAGCTAGGGCGGGCTCTAGCGGTTGCCTTTCACGCCGCGCTGCATCCAGCTCGCGTTGGCGAGGCGGACCGCTTCCCGGGCTTTCGCCAGTTCGGCGCGGAGGTAGTCGCGTTCGTCCTGCAGATCGCGAATGTGATCCCGCATCGCAGCGACCAGGAGGTCGACTTCTGTGACACGGGCGGTGGCCTGTTCTCGGACGGCGCGGATCTCCGCGGCAAGCTCCGCGTTGGAAGGCACGGGAAGGCGAATCACGCCTGATCCGGGCCGGGCGGAAGCTGCGGCGCCGATCCATGGCGCAAGAATTCCCGCTCCTGGCGGAGATCCTGGAGGTTGCCATGCAGGGCGCCGATCACGTCTTCGAGTGTTTGCAGGCGGCTTGCGCGAGAGGCCTCAGACAGTTGCAACTCATGCAGCCGTTCGCGCAGCTGGCGCTGGCGCGCCTGCACCTTTTGGGCACGCTTCCGCAGTTTGCGGTTCTCCGCTTCGGCTGAGATGACGGCGCGCACGAGAATTGCCGGCGCAAGCGTGAGAGCCGCTTCCGGATTCGCCACGACCGCTGCCGGGTCGACTTCCAGCATTTCGTCGTGCTCTTGAGCGAGCGCGGTGAGCGTTTCCTGGAGTGCTGCCACTTCCGTTCGCACCTGGCGAACCAGCCGTTCGGCCCGCGCATCAGACGAGGTCATCTGACCGCGCAAACGCATACCACCAGCCGCAGGTTTGTGGCGGAGCAGTTCATCCCAAGTGCCGGCGTTGGGGTCTATCGCACCGTTTTGCGGTGGAAACGGGATCGGGTCTGGCGCGGGCGGGACCGGCTCGTTCGCCACGGCCGCGAGTTCATCAGTCTGCTGTCGTCGAA
>CAZKZR010000275.1:0-4907 GCA_964557245.1 uncultured Anaerolineaceae bacterium
GGAGGGGTTGTGGTGGGTGGCGTGCTCATCTCCAAATAGGAAGCGCTGACCCAATTCGGTCAGCCCCGCGGGGGCGTGATGCCGAGCGCGCGGGCGATCTTTCGTGCGATATGGTCTTTGATTTACGTGTGCCGCGGGATGGCCTGTGATTCACCACTCACGGGGTTAACCCAGAGCGAGTGGCGGCTGCCTTCACGCATTAGTTCACAGCCGTGTTCGGTGAGATGCCGGATGAGGTTAGTTCGCTTCAACCGACTCGAACGGTCTCACGGCGAGCGGCGGCCGAAGCGGACTGGAGGCCTTGTTCGCGAAGCGTCTCCAAGACGAATTCAATCGCAGCCCTCAGGTCTTCGAGGGTTTCCTCGACGGTCTCCCCCTGGCCGTTTGCAGCGGGAACTTCGGGGCAATAGGCCCAGAAGCCGCCTTCGGCGGCAGGTTCGACGATTGCAGTAAATTCATTTGCCACGGGGAAAGGATAGCAGGCGCCAGAGGCGTCCGGTTACAGGAAGTGTGCGGCTCGCCGTCGCTGACGCTCCGGCTAGTGGGCGGGTCGCCGCGAGCGGTGCAAAAGGCTAGCGGCGACGGAGCGCCGCGACTACAGTTGGTGCATGCGTGTTACGAAGATGCACGGCGCCGGGAACGACTACGTTTACATGCTTCCCACCGCGGAGCGGAAGGACTGGGAAGAGCTCGCCCGGCAGGTGAGTGACCGGCACTTCGGGATTGGCTCGGACGGGCTGATCATAGGGCTCAGGTCCGATGTGGCCGATATGCGGATGCGGATGTGGAACGCGGATGGTTCCGAGGCGGAGATGTGCGGTAACGGGATTCGCTGCCTGGTGAAGTTCGCCGTTGAAGAAGGCTTCCTGCCGACCGACGCGGACAGCGTGTCCGTGGAGACTCTGGGCGGGATCAAGGTGCTCCAGTTGCTCAGGGATAACGGCGTGATCACCTCGGCGCGAGTGGACATGGGACCGCCGAACTTCGCGCCATCCTCGCTGCCGGCCAACGTCGAAGGCGACGGGCCCGTCATCGACCTCCCGATGGTGGTCGATGGCATGGACCTCAAGCTGACGCTGGTCAGCATGGGAAATCCGCACGCGATTCATTACATCGACCACGACCCGGCCTCGTTCCCGCTGGAGCGAATTGGGCCGCAGGTTGAGAACCACCCGATGTTCCCGCGGCGGGTGAACTTCCAGGTGGTGCAGGTGCTAGGCCCCGGCGAGATTCGTCACCGGGTGTGGGAGCGGGGCACGGGAATCACGCTGGCATCGGGAACGAGCGCGAGCGCCGTATGCGCGGCTTCGCGGATGCGGGGGCTGACTGGCGACCGAATCGTCGACCATATGCCTGGCGGCGACCTGGTGCTGGAGTGGGACGGGAAGGGCTCGGTGTTCATGACCGGTCCCGCGGTGCGCGTCTTCGATACGGAATGGCCCGATTAGCCCAAGGCGTTATGCCGGCCGGCTCCCTGATCCCTTCCCTTTCGACCCCTGATTCTCCTGCTTCCGGGCGATGCCGGGTGCGATGCCATGCCACAATGTGGTCTGAGAATCAGGAGAATATGCGCATGAAAGTTGCAGCTGTTCTGGCGGTGAAAGGGAACCGGGTCTTCACGATCCGAGGGGAGGCGTTCGTCTCCGAGGCGGTTGCCTCGCTGGCGGCGAATAACATCGGCGCGCTTGTTGTGACCTCGGGGACCGGGGCGCCGTCCGGCATTCTGAGCGAGCGGGACATCATCCGGCAGCTGTCCGTGAACCCGGCGACGCTCGAACATCACGTGTCCGATGTCATGACGTTCCCGGTGGTGTGCGGGACGCCGGAGGACGACGTTGACAGCGTTTTGCGGACGATGACCACGGAGCGCTTCAGGCACATGCCGATCGTGGATGGCGAAGCACTGGTAGGGATGGTCACCATCGGTGACCTGGTGAAGGCGCAACTGAACGAGTTCCGGGGCGTGGCGGCGACGCTCGAAACCCGGCTGATGGAGTCCTGAGTTGGGATGGAGCGCGGGTGAGGGCCCGCTGCGCGTCGCGGTGATTGGTGCTGGGCCGGCGGGCTTCTATGCCGCAGATGCGCTGATGAAGCAGACGGAAGTCCCCGTCTCGGTGGACATGTTCGACCGGTTGCTGACGCCGTTCGGGCTTGTGCGGCATGGGGTGGCGCCCGACCACCTGAAGATCAAGACAGTGACCAGGGCGTTCGCGCAGACGGCGACCGCACCGGGCTTTCGGTTCTTTGGGAATGTTGAGTTCGGGCGGGACCTGACGATCGACGATGCGCGGAAGCACTACCACCAGGTGATCTTCACGACGGGGGCCCAGACGGACCGCCGAATGGGGATACCTGGAGAGGACCTGTGCCGGAGCCATCCCGCCACGGCTTTCGTCGCCTGGTACAACGGCCACCCCGATTACTGCGGGGTCGAGTTCGACCTGCAGCAGGAAGCCGTCGCAATCGTCGGCGTGGGGAACGTGGCGATCGATGTCGCGCGGATTTTGTGCCTCTCGCCCGAGGAGTTGCTGCGGACGGACATGCCGGACTACGCGGTGCAAGCCCTGAGCAGGAGCAAGGTGAAGGATGTGTACCTGCTGGGACGCCGCGGCCCCGCTCAGGCGGCGTTCACGAACCCGGAATTGAAGGAGCTCGGGGAGCTCGAGGTGGCGGACGTGCTGATACGGCCCGACGAAGCCGAGCTGGATGAAGCAAGCCGGGAGGAAGTGGAAGCGGCGAACGACCGGATGCTGGCGAAGAAGGTGGAGATGATCTCTGAATACTCGCACCGGGCGCCGGCAGGACGGGAGAAGCGGCTGCACATGCGGTTCCTGGTTTCGCCGACGGAACTGGTGGACGACGGATTCGGTGGAGTCGGGGCGATGCGGCTGGTGCGCAATGTATTGCGCCGGTCAGCCAGCGGTGCGATCTCCGCAGAGCCGACAGAAGAAACGGAGACGATCGAGGTAGGAATGGTGTTCCGCTCGGTTGGCTACCGCGGGGTTGCGCTTCCCGGCTTGCCCTTCCACGAGCGCTGGGGCGTGATTTCGAACACCCGGGGGCGGGTCACGGATCCTGAGTCGGATGCTCCCGTGGACGGCGAGTATGTCGCCGGATGGATCAAACGCGGTCCCTCAGGAGTCATCGGCACGAACAAACCGGACGCCGTAGAGACGGTCGGGGCGATGCTGGACGATGCGCGAGCGGGCAAGACGTGGTCGCCTGTGGCGGCGAAGGCGGATTCGGTTGATGCGCTGTTGCGAAGCCGAGGAGTCGACTACACGAGTTTCAACGATTGGTGTGCCATCGATTCAGCCGAGCTGGCGGCGGGCGAGGCGTGTTCTCGGCCGCGGGTGAAGTTCGGTTCGAAAGACGACATGTGGGCGTGCCTGGGCCGGGAGGGTGGCCGGGCGGCGGGTTGATGGTAGGATCGGTGGCACTCGCCCGGTGAGGCTGTTCAGCCGCACTGCGCCACCCGAACCACAGGAACCACGAATGAAGCTCGCGAAGCGTGTCGAGGCGCTGCCTCCGTATCTGTTTGCTGAAATCTCCAAGAAGATCGCTGCGAAGCGCGCGGAAGGCGTGGACATCGTGACGTTCGGGATCGGCGATCCCGACCTGCCGACGCCACGAAACATCCTGGATGCGCTGCACACAGCGGCCGAAGAGCCAGTGAACCACCGGTATCCGGAATCGGAAGGACTGCCGGAGCTGCGGCAGTCGATTTCGGACTGGTACGAGCGGCGATTCGAGGTCAAGTTCGACCCGCAGAAAGAAACGCTGCCACTGATCGGTTCGAAAGAGGGCATTGGGCACATTGCCCTGTGCTTCATCGACCCCGGGGACATCGCGCTCGTACCGGACCCGGGCTACCCGGTGTACGAAGTCGGCACAATGTTCGCGGGTGGCACGAGCTACAAGCTCGACTGCAACCGGGAGGGCGGTTGGAAGCCGGATTTCGACAAGATCCCCGCCGATGTGGCCGACAAGGCGAAGGTCATCTGGCTGAACTACCCGAACAACCCGACCGGGGCGATGGCGGACTTCGATTTCTTCGAGCGCGCGGTGGCGTGGGCGAAGAAGCACGACGTCGCGATCCTGCACGACAACCCCTACTGCGACGTGGCCTACGACGGCTATAAGCCGATCAGCATCTTCCAGGTGCCAGGCGCGCGAGACGTGGCGGTCGAGTTCAACTCGTGGTCAAAGATCTACAACATGACGGGCTGGCGGATCGGGATGATCGTCGGCAACCCGCAGATGGTTGATGCGTTGATGCGGGTGAAGTCGAACATCGACAGCGGCATCCCGCAGGCGATCCAGAAGATGGCGATCGAAGCGGTGTATGGACCGCAGGACTGCATCGACGAGCACAACGCGATTTACCAGCGGCGGCGAGACCGGATGGTGGAAGTGCTGAGGAAGGCCGGCCTCGACGTCGATACGCCGAAGGCTTCGCTGTACGTGTGGGCGAAGCTGCCGGACGGCGTGACGAGCGCCGACTACGCAGCGCGGTTGATTGATGAGACGGGTGTTGTGGTTACGCCGGGCCGTGGGTACGGGCTGAACGGCGAAGGCTACATCCGGCTGAGCGTTACGACTCCGGACGACCGGATGGAAGAAGGTCTTCGGCGCATCGAGGCGTGGGCGACGAAGTAGCTCAGGATTCGGCTTCTTTTGGGGCGTGAACGGCGGCGACGAGGGCGTCCATAGATGATTGGAGCCGCCGGCGGACCTCGGGGTCAGCGAGCAGTTCCGCCGTATCCATGCGGCGCGGTACAAACGGCGCTGTAAGCGAGGCGTCTTCGAGGACGTTGCCCGTCATGATCTTCAGCGTGTGGAGCAAGGCCGCCTGACCGCGCTGCCCTGCGTTCGGAGAGGGGTTGAGGAGAATGACCGGCTTTTCG
>CAZKZR010000276.1:0-4906 GCA_964557245.1 uncultured Anaerolineaceae bacterium
TCATCAAGGGCATGACCCTCCTCGAACTTCGCGACCTGAACAAGGCGATCGAAGAGGAATTCGGCATCACCGCCGCTGCCCCGATGATGATGGCCGCTGGCCCCGCCGCCGGTGGCACCGCTCCGGCCGCCGCTGCTGCGGAAGAAGAGAAGACCGAATTCAACGTCGTCCTCAAGAGCTTCGGCGACAACAAGATCAACGTCATCAAGGCCATCCGCGAAGTTGTCAGCGGCCTCGGCCTGAAGGAAGCCAAGGACCTCGTCGAAGCGGCTCCCGCCAAGGTCAAGGAAGGCATCGGCAAGGAAGAAGCCGAGACCATCAAGGCCAAGCTCACCGAAGCCGGCGCCACCGTCGATATCGAATAAGCTTTCGCCTTCTCCCGCGAACGAAACGGCCCCTCGGGAACGAGGGGCCGTTCTGGTTCCCGTCCGGGCACTCCGTGCCCCGCTACGCCGGCTTGCACGCCAACATCACCGCCCGCGACGCCTCCAACCCCGGTCGCACACCGACGATGCGCACGATCGCGAGGTCGAGTCCCTCGCCCAGACGCGTGAGAGCGGCCTGCGCACCGCTCGCCTTCCCGTAGTACCCAACTTCGCGCAGCAATTCCGGCGGGAACATATCAATCAGCTCGGCTTCCGCCGCCCCCGCCTCTCGTCGGCCCTCAATCCTCGTCAGCACCGCATCGAAACCCATCCGGATAAAGTGGCCTCGGTACCCGCTCGTCTTCGGCGCGCCCGGCCGCGCCAACGCATAGCCCATGAAGGCGCGAACGAACGCCACCCGCGCGGCCTCCTCGTCCTCGTCGATGCACACCCGGATGTACTCGGTGATCCTGACCTCGGAAGGGTCCCGCTCGCCGCGGTCGGCACCCTTCGCCACTTCCTCTCGCACCCAGGCGCGCATCGCGGGCGCCGTCCAGTTCAGGCTCACCCCGTCCGCCAATTGGCCCGCAAGGTGCAGCATTTGCGGCCCCAACGCCGCGGTATAGAGCGGCACATTCAGCGGCCGGCCCGTCACTTGCAGCCCCGCGAGGTTCACCACACTGCCTGAATGGGTCACCACTTCCCCGGCGAACAGCCCGCGCAGCGTGACCAGGTACTCCCGCATCATCCGCACCACGGGCCACGCCGGGAGCCCGAACATCTTCTGGTAGTCCTTGCCGTAAATCCCGCCGGTCCCAATGCCGAGGATGAATTTGCCGCCGGTCAAGGCAGAAAGCGTCCCGGCCTGCTGCACCAGCGAAGGGACCGTCCAGACAGGCGCTGGGATAACCGCGATGCCCGTCGTCAGCCCACCATCGACCACTGCGCTCGTCGCGCCGTGCCACTGGGCGCATACCTGGAACCCATCGCGCGTCGCCGGTCCACTCGGAGTCCATGCGCTCGAATAACCGAGCGAAGCCGCTTCCCCCACCAGCGCCCGTTGCTGTTCGAAACTCAGCCCAGGGCTCGCATCGATGCCGATCCCGATTTCCACGTTGGACCTCCGCCAGGCGATTGGCAGAAGGCTACGCTTCGCCGCCCCGCCCGGCCAACGCTACTTCAGTCCCGCCCACTCGTTCTGCTTCGCGAAAAGCAGGTCGTGCATTTGCCAGAACTTGCCCTGCTGTTGCGCGCACAGCGCGATAACGGCGGCATTCCCGGCATTTGGATGGATCTGCACGATCGGGAAATTCATGAACGCCAGTGCCACGTCGTTGCCGAGTTGTGCCCGGAGGGTGCGCAGCGAGCTGTCCGTCCATTGCTTGCAGAACGGGCATTGGAAGTCGCTGAACTCCGCGACGATGACTTTCGCGTTCGCGCTGCCCTCGATAGCTGCGCCCGTTATGTCGGGCTTCTCCGCGACAATCGAAAACGTCGGCGGCGTGGTGGCCGCCAGCTGTTTGATCGCGGTCGAATAGCCATCCAGCGTTGTCGGGCTGCCCTTCAGCTCCGCTTTGATGATTTCGTCCAGGATCGCCACGGGCTGGGCGCCTACCAGCTTTTTGTTGTTGATGAAGAACGTGGGCGTGCCCGTCACCCCGAGCCCACTCCCCTCTTGCAGCTGCTGGTTGATGGTGGCCACGTTCTGCTGGTTGTTCACGCACTGGTCGAACTGCATCTGGTTCAAGCCAAGCTGCGTCGCGTATCCATAGAGGGTGTCCTTGAGCCCCATCGCGGCACCCGCCGAAGTGGTCGCTTGCGTCGTAGCGACCGTCGAAACCGCCCCAACGACCGGCACTTCTTGCGCTGACTTGGCATTCGAATCATCGCGGGTCCACCAGATGGTCCCGGCAATGATGAGCGAGCCGAGAACGAGCGCGGCCGGTGAAAGGAAGTAGGTCCACGTCGGCTGCTGCTTCGCCGCGGCGCTCAGGCGTTCGGATTCCGGCGTCCCGGAAGGAGTGATGCTGGGGTCTTCTTGCACGGTCTCATGGTGCCTTTGGGTGGCGGTTCGCGCATCTGCCTTAACCCCCGCTCAGGTTGAAACCGCGTGCGTCACTCCCTACCGTAAGCCCACTTAACGCCCGGAGTCCCGAACGTGGTCGCAGCTCCCTCCTCCATCGATAGCGCAACCGCCCTTGAAATCGCGGCGAGCGTCCGCGACCAGCTCGCGTTGACCGCCGCCGAATATGACCGCACCGCGGCCTTCCCCTTCGCCAACTTCGAGGCGCTTCGCGATGCGGGCATTCTGAACCTCACCGTCGATGCCAAACACGGTGGGCTTGGGTTCGGCCTCGAAACGGCCTGTCGCGCCGTCTCGCTGATCGCCCAGGGCGAACCCAGCACCGCCCTCGTTTACGCCATGCATCTCATCTATCACGCTGTCCCGGCCACCACCGGCGCATGGAATGCCGCCGCCCACGAAATCATGTGCCGCGAAGCCTTGAACGGCATCGCGCTCGTGAATGTCATGCGCGTCGAGCCGGAGCTCGGCACCCCCACCCGCGGGGGCCTCCCCTCGACCACCGCCTCCAGGACACCTGCCGGATGGCGCCTGAACGGGCACAAGCTCTATTCCACGGGCAGCCCAATGCTTCGCTATTTCGTGGTCTGGGCGCGCACCGAAGGCGATGACCCGCGCGTCGGCTGGTTCTGCGTCCCGCGCGAAACGCCCGGCCTCGAAATCCTCGAAACCTGGGATCACATGGGCATGCGCGCCACGGGCAGCCACGATCTCATCCTTCGTGATGCGGAAATCCCGGAGGACTTCGCACTGGACGTCCGAACGCCCCAGGAATGGCTCAAACAGGACCCGGGAGCCGGCGCCTGGAACAACCTGGTACTCGCTTCCCTCTATCACGGCGTCGCGCGCTCAGCTGCCACTTGGCTGGCGAACTACCTGCACGAACGGAAGCCTACGAATCTCGGTGCTTCGCTCGCCACCCTGCCGCGCATGCAATCCGCGGTCGGCGAAATCGAATCCCTCCTCTACACCAACGAGCGGCTTGTCTTCGGGCTCGCCGCCGAACTCGAAGCGAGCAACTACCGGGCGAACATCGGCGCCGGCACCGCCATCACCAAGATGGTCGTCTGCAACAACGCCATCAAGGCGGTCGATATCGCGCTCTCCCTCGTTGGAAATCCCGGCCTCTTCCGCTCGAACCCGCTCGAACGCCACCACCGCGATGTCCTCTGCGCCCGGATCCACATGCCGCAGGACGACATGGTCACGCAGATGGCGGGTAAAGCCGCCCTCGGTCTGGCGTAGCGGCGGAATCCTCAGACTCCTCTGCCCCGGGGTCCTAACCTCTATCCTCGAACTTCGTGCACAATGTCTACCAACTTAGTCACCTTTAGCCGCCCCGGAGGTCCCCGATGAGTATCGAAATGATTGGCATGGTCGGCACCCGTTCCGCATCGGAACTCGATGGTCCGCAGTCCAGCCTAATCGGCGGCCACGTCGACGCCGATTTCCTCAAGCGTTTCGCACTCGCCCACGAAGAAGCCGGCTTCGACAAAGTCCTCATCGGTTACGGCTCCAGCGGTCCCGACGGATTCTCCGTCGCCAGCTTTATCTCATCGTTCACGGACAGGCTGGGGTTCCTCATCGCCCACCGCCCTGGATTTGTCGCGCCGACGCTCGCCGCCCGCAAAGCCGCCACGCTCGACCAGTTCACGAACGGCCGCGTCTCGCTCCACTTCATCACCGGCGGCAACGACGCCGAACAGCAACGCGACGGCGACTGGCTCGGCCACGATGAACGCTACCGCCGCACCGACGAGTACATCGAAGTCATGAAGAAGGAATGGACCAGCGAAGAACCGTTCGACTACGACGGCGAGTTCTACAAGTTTCGCAAGGCCACTTCCGAGGTGAAGCCGCTCCAGAAGCCGCACGTCCCGGTGTACTTCGGCGGCATGTCAGGTCCGGCGCTGGAAGTCGGCGCGAAGCACGCGGACGTCTACATGATGTGGGGTGAGCCGGTCTCCGCCATCAAGGCAGAAATGGCCCAGGTTTCGGCCGCCGCCGCTCGCTACGGCCGAAAACCGCGATTCAGCGTCTCCCTTCGCCCAATCGTCGCCGCGACGGAAGAGAAGGCGTGGGAAAAGGCCCACGATTACCTGGAGCGAATCGTCGCACTCCGTCGCGGAGCCGATGGTGCGCTGCCGACGTACCGTCCCCAGAACGCCGGCTCCCAGCGGCTCCTCTCGCTCGCCGACCGCGGCGAAGTGCACGACAAGCGTCTTTGGACTGCCATCGCCGCCGCCGTGGGCGCCACCGGCAACACCACCGCCCTCGTCGGCACCCCGGAGCAGGTCGTCGAGTCCCTCCTCGACTACTACGACGCCGGCGTCAGCACCATCCTCATCCGCGGCTTCGAACCCCTCCCAGACTCTATCCAGTACGGCAAGGAACTTCTCCCCATGCTCCGGGCAGAAGTCGCGAAGCGCGAGCGCGTTCCCGCCGGGGCGCGCTAACG
>CAZKZR010000277.1:0-4896 GCA_964557245.1 uncultured Anaerolineaceae bacterium
CGCAGTGCAGGCCTGCCGATTGCTGAGGTAAGCGGTGCGTTGCAGATCCTGGAGCTGGAAGGTCGAATCAAGAGCGCCGGACCGATGACCTACGCGCTATCGGTGCATTGAACCAGGTCCGCGCGCCTCGGAAGCGTCTCTGGCAACCCGCAATTCAGGAATGATTGGTCCCCCACGCGGGTGCGCGCACGGGGCCCTTTAGGGCCCGCCCCCTAGACAGAGCGTCGGCAGCCTCTCTACTCTCGAAAAACGCGCCGGTCGTATTACACCGGCGGAAGGTCTTTTTCATTGGCAACTGTTACTCCTCGAAAACCGCGCGGTAGCGCAAAAACGTCTCCGATTGACCGGAGAACGGCGGCGCGTGCCCGGCGTGCACCTGATGTTCCTGAACCCGCACCCAGCCGGCGTGGCAGCCGGGCACGGAACCTCGTCATCGTCGAATCTCCGACGAAGGCCCGCACCGTCAAAAACATCCTCGGCGACGATTACGAAGTAATCGCCTCCGTCGGTCACATCCGCGATCTCCCGCCGTATGGCTACGGCGTCGAAGATGTCGAGAAGCTCGACTTCCGGCCCAAGTACGTGGTCGTCAAAGACAAAAAGCGCGGCGTGGACAAGTCTGAAGTCGTCCAGGACATCGCCAAGGCCGCCAAGCAGGCGACTCGCGTCTTCCTCTCCACAGACCCCGACCGCGAGGGCGAAGCCATCGCCTGGCACATCAAGGAAGCGGCTGAAATCCCCGACGACAAAGTGACGCGCGTGGTGTTCCACGAGATCACCAAGCCGGCTATCGAAGCGGCCTTCGCCGAAGCGACCGGGCAGAACGTGGATGACGCCTCCGACCATGGCCGTAAGGACCCCGGCAAAATCGACATGGATCTGGTCGATGCCCAACAGGCGCGCCGCGTGCTGGACCGGCTCATTGGATTCCCGCTGACCTGGTTCGTCCAGAAGAAGGTCAGTCGTGGGGCGAGCGCCGGCCGCGTCCAGAGCGTGGCACTCGGACTGATCGTAAAGCGCGAGAAGGAAATCCGTGGCTTCGTGCCGGTTGAATACTGGTCGATACACGCGGCCCTCGCCAAAGCAGACCGCGGCTTCGAAGCCGAACTGAGCACCTTCCCGGCAATGGTTCGCGGGACCTCCATGCGGCCCCCGTTCCGGGTTGCCGGTCCGGCAATCCCCAACAGCGCCCTGGCCGAGAGCCTGACGTCCACGTTCCAGCGTTCCGAATTCGTGGTGGGGTCGGTTAACCGGGGTGAAAAGAAGCGTGGCCCGGTCCCGCCGTTCACCACCAGCACCTTCCAACAGGCAGCGGTGAACCGCCTCGGCATGAGCGCCTCGCGGGCGATGGGCATTGCCCAGGAACTGTACGAAGGCGTCGGCGGCCAGTCGGGCCTCATCACCTACATGCGCACCGACTCGGTCAACATTTCGCCGATCGCTCGGCGCCAGGCCCGCGATTGGGTCGTCTCCCAGTGGGGTGGCGACTTCATTCCCGAAAAGGAACGCGTCTACGCCACGCGTTCGAAAGGCGCCCAGGAAGCCCACGAAGCTATCCGCCCGACGAACCCTGCAGCAACGCCGGAAAGCCTGCGGCGGACGCTAAGCGCCGACCAGTTCCGCGTCTATCAGCTTATCTGGCAGCGCTTCGTCGCAAGCCAGATGTCCGACGCCCGCTACGCCACGATGGCGGTGGAGATTGAAGCGCGGGACGGCGCTGCCGTCGTCGGCGCATTCCGCGCCAGCGCCAGCTCCCTCGTATTCGAAGGTCACCTCAAGGCGTACGGCGTCGATGCCAACGACAAGCAGTCAGACGACGACGAAGAAGGCGTGGTCGCTGCCCTCCCCGACCTTGTGGCCGGAGATGTTCTCAGCCGCCGGTCCGTCGATTCCCGCCGCCACCAGACGGAGCCTCCGCCACGCTACACCGAGGCTTCCCTCGTCAAAGCACTGGAAGAAGAAGGCATCGGGCGTCCGAGCACCTACGCGAGCATCGTCCAGACCGTCATGAAGCGGGATTATGTCGAACGACAGGGGCGTCAGCTCGTCCCCCAGGAGCTCGGCTTCATCGTCCATGACCTGCTCGAGCAGCACATGAAAAAGTACGTCGATGTGCCCTTCACCGGCGAAATGGAAAAGGAACTCGACGAAGTAGCGGCGGGCGATCGCGATTACGACACTGTGCTCAAGACCTTCTGGCCAGAGTTCAAAGGTCAGCTCGATGGCGCCGAATCCGCCGCTGAAAAGCAGCAGGAAGAAACGGACATTCGCTGCAACGTCTGCGACCAGGCGAACCTCGTGATCAAATGGGGCCGGAACGGGAAGTTCTTCGCCTGCCCGCGCTATCCCGAATGCACCAACTCCCTCCCGATGGGTCCGGACGGTAAACCTCTCGTGGTCGCCGCTCCCAGGCCGATCAGCTACACCTGCCCGAAAGACGGCGGCGCCCTCGTCCAGAAGACAGGCCCCTACGGTGCCTACGTCGATTGCGTAAACCGCGAAGCAGGCACGTGCGACTTCCGCGCCGGTGTCCCGGTCGGTGTCGCCTGTCCTGAAGAACCAGAAACCGGCCAGCTCGTCGAAAAGCAGGCACGCTCAGGAAAGCGCGGCACCTTCTACGCCTGCTGGAACTATCCGAATTGCAGCTACACCTCGAACACGCTTGATCCGGACAAGATGCCTCCTGCCCGCCCCCTCCCGGAGCGGGAAGAAGCGAACCGCAAGCTCCTCGAACGCAGCGCCCGAGGCAAAGCAGCGTTCGCCAAGCGGAAGGCAAACGCTGCCGCCACGACGCGGGCCCGTAAGGCGAGCTAAGTCGGCTTCCTGGCCCGCGTGGCGTAATAACCGGGCATGTACTTCGCCGTGGCGTTCGAATGGTGCGGCGCTTCGTCGAACCCGGTGATGACGAAGCCTGCGGCTAACTGGCCGCCGATCTGGTCCGTCATGGTGTGGCTGAACTGCAAGGGCGAGTCTCCCAGCGCTTGGAGTTCCTCCTCGCGAAGGCTTCCGGTATCAGAATGGGGAAGCGGGAACCGGACGATGAACTCACCGAGTTCGTCCAGCGCATCCCCGTCGAAGATGTACAGGTCCGGGTTCACAAAGCCACACAGGAGTTCTCCGCCCGGCTTGAGCACCCGGAAGCATTCGCTCCACACTGGCGCGAGGTCGGGGCAGAACACGTTCGAGACCGGGTTCAACACTACGTCGAACGTGGAGTCCGCGAAGGCGCCCAGGTCTCGCATGTCGCCCAGAACTGTCTCGATGACCAGGCCCTCGCGCGCAGCGACCTCGCTGTCCCGCTGAAGCTGGAGAGGCGAATTGTCGAATACCGCTACCCTCGCTCCGGCCGCGGCAAGGAGCGGGCCCTGCTGGCCGCCGCCCGAGGCGAGGCCCAGAATCGCCACGCCGGTGAGCGACGCCGGGAGCCACTCCCGGGGAAGTGACTTATGCCCGATCAGCACCACCTCCGCGCGGTCGCCCGCGCGGGCGCGCGCGACCGCCTCCGGCGACGCGCCGAGCGTCCAAATGTCTCCTGATCGCACCTGCCGGTCCCAGGCCCGCCGGTTGTGGGCAACAACATCCAGCTCGTCCATAACGGCTCCAGTCGAGGATCGCGTGCGAGCGCGGCCGGCTACTCCCTGGGCAACCCCAGCCCACGCGTCGCAATCACCGACCGCTGAATCTCGCTCGTTCCACCTTCGATGGTGTTGGCGACACTCCTCAGGAGTGTGTATTGATAGGGCTGGCTTACTGAGCGATGCCCGGCGGCCTGCCCCTCCATCCCGAAAATCTGCAGCGCCGTCGCCGCGATCCGCTGTTGCAGTTCGGCGCCGAAGAGCTTCGCCATCTGCGCCTCGCGCGTCGGTGCAATCCCCGTCTTCTCCTGCTGCGAAGCGATGTAGTACGCCATGTTCCGCAGCAGCGACACGCCGATCGCCTCATCCACCAGGCGGTGCTTCACTGCCGGGTTAATCCGCGGCTTGACCTCTTTGAGGAACCGGACCAGGTCATCGACAAGGCGCCGCGAATTCGAAGTCGCCCCAATCGATGACCGCTCAAAATCGAGGCCGACCGCGACGTTGTACCAGCCCCGGTTCTCCTCCCCCACCAGGTTCGCCGCCGGCACCCGGACGTCTTCGAAGAAGATCTCGTTGAACTCGTGCGTCCCCGCCATATTTACCAGCGGGCGAATGGTGATCCCGGGCGTATCCATCTTGATGGCGAACGTCGAGATGCCCTTGTGCTTCGGTACGTCCGGGTCTGTCCGCGCCGCCAGCCAACCCCAGTCCGCGTAATGACCGAACGAGGTCCAGATCTTCTGCCCGTTGATGATGTAGTCGTCGCCGTCGCGGACTGCGCGTGTCTGCATCGCCGCCAGGTCGCTGCCTGCCCCCGGCTCGCTGTAAAGCGTGCACCAGAGATCGCTGCCGTCGGCGATGCGCGAAAGGTACTGCTGCTTCTGGTCGTCCCGGCCATACAACATCACCACCGGTCCAACCCAGGCGACACCCATGTTCACGGTGCCGGGCACGCCGTGATACGCCATCTGCTCGTTGAAAATCAGTTGCTGCATCGGCGATGCGCCCAGCCCGCCGAACTCCTTCGGCCACGGCAACGCCAGCCAATGCTTCGCGGCCAGCCGCGTCATCACCTCGCGTTCGATCGCCAGCCCCTCGGCGAACGTCTCGTGCTCCTTGTCCCATCCGCTGGGCAGGTCCTGCTCGATGAAGCGGACAACCTCGTCCTGGAACGCGGCCTGCTCGGGGTTGAGGTGAAAGTTCATTGGCTGATCCTCCTGAAGCGGCGAAGAGCACTGTATCGCGAAGCCCCAAGCGGAGCACTCGCGTACCTGCATGACTGACCGGAGGCGGTCGAACCTCAAATCAGGAGAGCGAA
>CAZKZR010000278.1:0-4886 GCA_964557245.1 uncultured Anaerolineaceae bacterium
AATCGGGCTCGGACCGCGCCACTTCGGAAGCACCGAAGCGTGCACGTTCAGACAGCCGGCCTTCGGGATGTCCAGCACTGCCTGGGGCAAGATCTTTCCGTACGCCGCCACCACGAAGAGGTCGGCGTTCGCCGCCCTCAACTCCGCCTGCACGCCTTCGTCCCGCAACGTCGGCGGCTGAAACACCGGGATGCCCAGTGCCTCCGCCGCAACCTTCACCGGTGGCGCCTGCATCCGCCCTCCGCGGCCGGCCGGTTTGTCTGGTTGCGTCACGGCCATGGCCATCTCGTAACCGGCTCCTGCAAGCGCCTCAAGCGTCGGCACCGCGAATTCCGGTGAGCCCATGAACACGATGCGGGCGCTCACTGGCGCCACTTCTGCACGTCCCAGAATCGCAGCGCCCCAGAGAACAGCACACCATTGGTCACGTTCTTCAAGCCGTCCGCGTGTGCGTACACGGCGTGCGGGTACGCGATGACCACGCCCGGCGCGAGGTCCTGCCAGATCTCCTGGAACTGGCGATAGCTGTCCTTGCGTACGTCCAGGTTCGTCGACGTCCTTCCGCGCGCGATCAGTTCGTCGCTCACGGGATCCTCGAAGTTCGCCAGGTTGAGGCCCGCCGCGCCCATCTGCGAACTGTGCCAGCCGAAATACGGGTCCGGGTCCGGCCCCTGTTCCCAGGTCGCCAGGGCTGCCTCGTACCGCCGGGGCACGAGATAGTCCAGGTTCAGCACCGTAAACGTGGTGCTGGCAACCGAAGCCCGGATGCCGAGTGTGGAAAGTTGGCTCGCGATTTCGTTTGCGACCGCGAACCGCACCGGGTCGTTGTCTACTCGAATCGTGAACCGGAACTCCTGGCCGCCCCGGGTCAGGATGCCCGTAGTCACTGAGGGCTCCCAGCCGGCCGCCTGCAGCAGCTCTCGCGCACGGGAGACGTCCTGTTCCAAGGCGTCGTATTCGCCCACGTACGCCCAGGTAGATGGCGCGATCGGTGACGACGAAGCCGTCGCAGCCCCCAGGAACTGCTTATCCACGATCGCCTTCCGGTTCACACCGAGCGAAATCGCCTGCCGCACGCGCTGGTCACGGAACAGCGTGTTCGTCGTATTCAGGTAGAGCAGCACCTGCGTAGATCGCTCGAGCTGGTCGACGCGCGTGTCCTTGACCTTCGCCAGGTCCGTCAGCTGCCCCTGCGATACAGATCCCCTGAGCAACAGCCCCCGCACATCCCCGGATTGCAGAGCGCGGGTAGCGCTGGCGTCGTCCGTGTAAAAGCGCAGGATCAGGTGCTCCACCCCCGGCCGGCCAAGGTGATAGTCGGGATTGGCCACAAGCCGCGCCTCCCTCGAATCCAGCGACTCGACGCGATACGGCCCCGTCCCCACCGGCGATGCGTTGAAGGGATTGTCCTCCAGCTCTCCCACTGGCACCTGGCCCAGCAGATGCTCGGGCAACACCCCGATCGTTGCACTCCTCGCGAGGAACGGCGCCGAAGCCTGCCGCAACTTGACCACGAACGTCTGATCGTCCGGCACGTCGATTTCCGCGCCCCGCCAGCCCTCTGCCAGGGTTTGGTCACCGCCGAAATCGCCGTTCGTAAGCGTCCGCACCGTGAAAGCCACGTCGCGGCTCGTTACGGCCTGTCCGTCGTGCCAGCGCAGGTCCTTGCGCAGCTTGAATGTGTAGGTCCGCCCCTCATCGCTCACCTGCGGCATTTCGGCCAGGTCCGGCAACACCGAACCATCCGGCCCCACCCGTACGAGAGAAGAAAACACGAGCTCAGAGAGGTCGGCGTCGACTTCGTTGCCGCTGGCGAACAGCGGGTTCACCCGCTGCCACGTCCCGGAGACGCCCTCCACGTAGGTCGACCCGCCAGTGAGCACCACGCCGTCATTGCCTGAGACACGGAGGGCCAAGGCTGTCGCGGCAGCCAGAACAGCGAGGACGAACGTTACAGCGAGAATGACCGTCCGGCGCGAATGCGCTGCGTTTTCAGCCAAGCGGCGCCTACTTCTGGGAAAGCACGCTCAGGAACGAAATCATCACGAACGCGATTACCAGCAGGATCGTCGCCTGGAACAGCGTGCGCTCCAGGCCGCGCTTCGTCCGGTACACAGATCCGCCGGACATGCCGCCGAGCGCAGCACCGAAGCCTGAACCCTTGACCTGCAAAAGCACAACAACAATCAGGATGGCGGAAATCGTGATCTGGAGGATGTTCATGAACATGAGCGTTACCGTGTTGCGGCGAGCGAGGCCTCCCGCGGTGGGCGCCTCGTTTCGAGCGAGAAGATGTCGCGGTTATCGTACAGTCGCATGACCGTAGCTGCGAGCTTATCCGGATCGTGCCGGTAACGATTCTCTTCAGCCACAACGTCCGCCTGGATTAGGCGCAGCCCCTCGAAGGCGCGCAGCGCGTCGTTGGCGATGGGTACCGCCTTCGAATGCCAGGCCTCCGGCAGCTCCGGCGCGATGTTGTTGTTCGCCAGCACCGCGTTCAGGATGCCTTTCCCCGTGTGCCGCTCCAGCGTCTCGATGTGGTCCGCCACGCTGAAGCCGTCCGTCTCTCCGTGCTGTGTGGCTACATTGCAGATGAAAAGCTTCATGGCGCTCGTCTGGAACAGCGCCTTCTGGATCTCCGGCACCAGCAGGTTCGGCATGACGCTCGTGTACAGACTCCCTGGCCCGATTACCACGATGTCCGCATCGAGAATGGCCCGCACGGCGTCCGGGTGGGCCTCAGCATTCGGGGGGTTCAGGTACAGGTCACGAATCCGCGCGCCGTGCTCAGTTATGTTGTGCTCGCCGTGCACAAGCTCGTCTTCGTGCGTCCTCGCGCTGAGGGTCACATCCTCCAGCGTCGACGGCAGGATCGATCCGCGCACATTCAGCACCCGAGAAGCCTCGTGGATCGCCGTCTCGAAGTTCCCGGTGACTTCGGCCATCGCCACGATGAAGAGGTTGCCAAAGCTGTGCCCCTCGAGGCCCGTGCCTTCAGTGAAGCGGTACTGGAAGAGCTTCGACATCAATGGTTCGGCCTCGGCCAGGGCCGCAATGCACTGCCGCAAGTCTCCCGGCGCGACCACCCCGAACTCCTGCCGCAGCCGTCCGGTGCTCCCGCCGTCGTCGGCCACGGTCACGATAGCGGTCAGGTTGCTGGTGTAGTCCTTTAGCCCGCGCAGCAGCGTCGAAAGTCCGGTCCCGCCGCCGATCGCCACAACTCTCGGGCCCCGGCTGAGGAAGCGCTTGTTGTAGATAGCCTGCGCCAGGCCCGGACCCTGCTCGCGCGCGTCCGGCCGCACAAACGCGAACAGGAGCGATTCGTTGAGCTTCCAGACGGATATCCCGACCGTGCTCAGCGATAAGGCCATGAAGAGCAGGCCACGCCCCCAGCGGGGCATGAACTGCAAGGTGAGGTAGTAGAAAATACCGGGCAGCTCGACCTGCAGGTACGCTTCCTTGAGCACGTACGCAATGCCGAGTCCCATGAGCGAGATGCCGAACAGCAGCAGCGCGAGCCACCGCTTGATGTGCATGCCCGGATACAGCCACTTCAGCGCCGAATGTTCCCGAATCGTGCGCAGTGTCATCTGGTCGGAGTGTACCACCCGGCTGCCATATCGCTCGGAAGACTAATCATTTAGCTCCTTTTCAAGCAAACCCTGGACAACGCCGGCATTCGCCCGCCCGCGTGTCTCCCGCATCACCTGCCCCACCAGGAACATGATGGTACTCGTCTTCCCCGCCTTGTAGTCAGCGACGGCCTTTGGGTTCGCGGCAATGGCCGCGTGTACCGCGCCGGTCAGTTCGTCCGCCCCGCTGATCTGTGCCAAACCTGAAGCCTCAATGATCTCGGCAGCTGGTTTCCCGCTGGCAATCATCTGCTCGAACACTTCCTTGCCGATGGTCGATGTCACCTTGCCTTCGTCCACCAGCCGCGCCAAGGCAGCCAATTCGCTTGCCGCCAGCGGGAACTGCCCGATCTCCCGAGCATTCGCGTTCAACCACCGCCCCACCTCACCCAGCACCCAGTTCGCCGCCAGCTTCATGCTCTTCTGCGGTTCCAGCGCAATTGCCTTCCCGACCGCTTCGAAGTAGTCAGCGCGTTCCCGGTCCTCCGTCAGTGACTCGGCGTCATGCTGCGAAAGTCCAAGCCCTACGAAGCGCGCCAGCCGCTCCGCGGGCAGCTCCGGCAGCTTCGCCTTCACGTCGCTGACGTACCGGTCGCTAAGCTTCAGCGGAGGCAAATCCGGCTCCGGGAAGTACCGGTAGTCGTTCGCGTGCTCCTTGGTGCGCTGGCTCACCGTCTCGTTACGTTCATCCACCCAGCCCCGCGTCTCCTGGATAATCCGCTCGCCGCGGTCCAGCATCCCCGCCTGTCGGATCTCCTCGAAGGCAATCGCGTCATGAACAGCTCGGAAGCTGTTCATATTCTTCACTTCAACCTTCGTGCCGAACTCGCTCGCGCCCACCGGCCGTAGAGAAACGTTCGCGTCGCAGCGGAAGTTCCCCTCCTCCATGTTCGCGTCGCTCACACCGATATAGCGCAGGATCTGCCTTAGGCGTACCAGGTAATCCCGCGCTTCCGCCGGGGAACGCATGTCCGGCTCGCTGACAATTTCCATCAGCGGCGTCCCCGAACGGTTGATGTCCACGAGCGTGTAGTTCTCCCCGGTCACGGGATCCGTCCGGTGCAGCAAGCGCGCCGTGTCTTCTTCCATGTGGACCCGGGTGATCCCGTTTCTTCGTGGGTCCTGTCCCTCCGGCGCGATCTCCAGCCAACCGTCGTGGCACACCGGCAAGTCGTACTGCGAGATCTGGTAGCCCTTCATCAGGTCCGGGTACGGGTAGTTCTTCCGGTCGAACTTCGAGAACCGGGAGATCTC
>CAZKZR010000279.1:0-4880 GCA_964557245.1 uncultured Anaerolineaceae bacterium
GGCCAGCTGGTCGCGCGGTACCTGCAGGGGGCACCCGACCTTGCAGTCGAGGTCCTCTCACCCGGCACCATTGCCTTCGATCGGGAGGCGAAGTTCACGGCCTACGGAAAGAACGGCGTCCGGGACGCATGGTTCGTAGATCCTGCCGCGCAGACGGTGAACGTGGTGAGTGGAGACGGCGAGCGGTGGGTCTCCGAGACCACTGTGCGCTTCGGCGACGAAATCCCCTCGACGGTCGTTTCGGTTGGCGCCGCGAATCTCGGCATCGAATGAGCGACCGTTTGCTCTCTCCGGAAGACGACCTCGCAATTCGCGCGCTCTACGCCCGTTACAGCCACGCCATCGCCTGCGCGGATTTCGAAGGATGGTCGCGTTGTTTCACCCCGGAAGGGACCTTCACGAATCGTTTGCGCACCGTGCGCGGCCGAGGGGCCCTCGCCGAGTACGCCTCGGGATGGGCGGCTGACCGCCGCTCCCGATACTGGTTCGACAATATCCTTCTCGAGCCGGCCAGCGAAGGTGCGCGCGGCTCTTGCTACCTGCTGCTCCTGACCGTAGGGGCCACCGGAGAAGCTCCGGTCGTGTCGCTGACGGGAGTGTACGAAGACTCGCTCGTATTGCTCGACGGCGAGTGGCTTTTCTCGAGCCGGAGAGTCATGCGGGACGAGTAGGTACCGCCCTATTGCGCGCCGGTGATGCTGAACGGCCGGTCCGGCGACCACGGCGCCTGGAACGAGCCGATGAGCGCGCGCACCCGCCAGCGCAGATTCCCGTCCGGGAGGCTGGCCACGGCTTCGTGGGAGAACGTCCCGACCACGATGGTCGTGAAGATCGGATCCTTTTCGTCGGCCCGATAGATTTCGAGTTCGTACCCCGTCGCTCCCGGACACGCCGACCAACTGAAATCCACTGTGCCCCCCGCTGCGCGCGAAAACGATGTTCCCTCAGTGGGCAACCGGAGCGGCGTGACGCAGCCGAACGATTGGGACGTCGTGACACTGCAGGTCAGGTCAGCGTGGGGCGTCGCTCCGATCGAAGGCATAAACCAGGCGGCCACACCGCGGCTCGCCGAGGCTATCCTGCGAGGGTTCTCCCCTCCGCGGCCGACAATCCAGAGGTCCTTTTCGACCGAGGCGGAAAGCAGTACCCACTGCCCATCAGGTGACCACGCGACCAGCCGAGTGCTCTCGTCGGTGGCCATGCCATCCGGAGGGAAGATCCGGACGTTCCCGGCGTCGTCTGCCCGGGAGACCACACCCTCGCCGTCGACTGAAAGGCGCTCGCCGAGGGGCGAGTAGTACTGCGGCGGGATCAGGAAGACACGGGGCGCATCCGTGATCGGCAGCGTCTCCGAGGTATTGGTGCTGAAGTGCACGATTTGCCAGCCCAGCGCACGCGCTTCGTCCGTCGCGAAGGCAACCGAATCGGCGTCGATCCAAGTCACCGACGTGACGCCCTTGCGGCTGGAAGCGCAGTACGGCGCTGAGACCAGTTGATTTGTCGAAACGGCGATTCGAGCGATGCAGCCATGCGTGTCGATGTACGCGATCACCCCGAGAGCGTCGTCCGGAGTAACGGCAGCCCGTCCGCCGCTGGGGCCCTCGCTCGGGGCGCCGCACCCGGAAGCGAGCAGCAGGACGACCCCCGCCAGGATCCACGGTGCGCGGCGAAACCAGTTCGGACCGATGAGGCGGCGGCAGCTCACGTACCTACCGTAGTCGGCCAACGGGCATCATCTGAGCGGTCACTCGGGTAGTTCGATGCGTCCGTTCGTTCCAATGGCGGGTTTCGACGGCGACGGAGCAAACCGGCCGTTTACATGAAGGCTGCTTCGGGCGTGGAAGTCGGATGGCCCTGTCGCTCCCCCTGGAGATGCTCCAGAACCCTTATGCCGCGCCAAGTTTCACGCTCTCGCCGTTCAGATTCGGCGTGGGAGCGCCGATGGTAGTAGCGATGGGCAAGGACGCTAACGCACTACTGGACCGGGTCGATGACCTTCCGCCTCTTCCGGCTGTCGCCGCCAAGGTGATGGGCATGGCCGAAGACGATCGCACCAGTGCCATGGACCTGGCGCAGGTCCTTGCGACGGACCAGGCCCTGACGGCCAAGCTGATCCGGATCAGCAACAGCGCCTACTACGGCTTCGCCCGCCGCATCAGCACCGTTCGTGAGGCAGTGGTCATGCTCGGTTTCAAGCAGGTCCGCCAGGTGTCCGTTGGCGCGAGCATGATGAATGCCTTTAAGAAAAACGGATACAACGACGGATTCGACCTGGACCTCTTCTGGGGCCACAGCGTCGCCGTTGCGGTCGCCTCGGAAGCCGTGGCCAAGAAGACGCTCGGCGCCAAGCCGGAAGACGCCTTCACCGCCGGTATCCTTCATGACATCGGCCGCCTCGTGCTGCGCCAGGTCATGCCCCAGGAGTTCGGACAAGCGGTCGCAATCGCTCGCTCCGGCGAAATGCCCCTCCACGCAGCGGAGTTCGAAACCACGGGATACCAGCACGACGAGATCGGCCAGGCCCTTGGCGAACGGTGGAAGTTCCCGGGTCACCTGGTGGACGCCGTGCGCTGCCATCACGATGACTCGCTGCGGGCTAACCAGGATGGTCTTGCCGGGGTGGTGGCCCAGGCGAACCACCTCATGCTCCACTACGGGCTCTTCTGCGGATACGACCTCGACATCGGCGAAGTCGCTCCCCTGCCGCCGGACCTGGCGGAACTCGAGGCTGCCTGCGGCGGCATCGATCGTGTCCTTGCCCGTGCCTTCAACTTCATCGAAAGCGCCAGCGGGACCCCCGACAACTGGTACGCGAAGGCGAGCTGATCCCTTTCCTTTGGTTTGACCCCTTGCAATGACGCGACCACCATTGGCGGATGGCACGCGAACCCGCCGAGGGCGAGCGGAACCCCTGGTTGTTGCTGTTCGTGCTGGCGGTCGCCTGCCTCGCCGGGAGCATGCTGGCCCTCGCGTGGGTGCTCTTTGCCGCCATCTCTGAAGACGATTCTCCCAAATCCAGCGATCCCCTCCAAGACGCTTCCACCGCGGTGCCCGACGTCCAGGCAGGCCTGACGTACGGCGGGCACCTTCCTGCTGGAGCCGAAGACCTCGGCCTGAAGCCAGTAGCCGACGGAAAGACCCCTGACATCGAGTTCGCCAGCACAGGAAACCCTGAGGACCTGGTCGCTGTCGCCTACCTGGTTCCGGTAGCGGCCCTCGGCGCCGGCGTTGACTCACTGACCGGCGAACAGCTGCTGGCCATCCTTCGCGGCGACCTCGTGGATTGGGGCGCCGCAGGCGGCATTCCCGGCAAGATTCAGCGGTTCGTGGCAGCGAGCACCGACCTTCAGCCGGTGCAGGAATGGGCCGGCTCAGCAGGCGGCGGGAACGCCGCCGGCGGTTTTACCGTCGTCGATAGCTACGAAGTGCTGCGCCAGCGCTTCGAGTTCGATTCCGGCGGCTTCGCCTTCGTCCCCGAAGCCGAGATGGGCCCCGGGATGGTCGCGATCGCAGTCGACGGGCTCGACATCGCGCGCGGCATCGGAGACGCCGCATCATGGCCGCTCACCCAGCACATTTCCGTCGCCGCAAAGACCAGCAAGGGCAAGGCGCAGGCTGCCGCCGTGCGCGAGCATCTCGCCGTCAAGTTTCCCGTCGTCACCCGCGTCGTCGCGACCGGCGATGTGCTCCAATCTCGCTGCTCGCTCGCTGCCATCATCGCCACCGGGGATTGGGCAGCCGCGTTGCGAGGGCCGGTCGGCGAATTCGTTGCGGGCGCCGACCTCGCCCTGAGTTCGCTCGATGGCAGTATCCAGGGAATCGGGGCGCCCTATCTCTGCGTCGTTCAGGAGTACCCGAATCTCACCTCGCCGCCGGAGGTGATCGAAGCTCTCACCCTGGCCGGCATTGACGAAATGACGTTGGCGACGAACCACGCCTTCGACTGTGGCCAGGGAGCTTGCGGGTCGAAAGCACTCTTGGAGTCGCAGTCGCGGCTGAACGCGGCGAATATCAAGACCGTCGGCGGCGGCAAAGACCTTGAAGACGCCCTCGCGCCGGCCATCTTCAAAGTGCACGGCATCAGGTTTGGAGTGCTCGGATTCGATGACATCGCCGCCGAAGATTTCGAAGCGACTGAAACCGAACCCGGCACGGCGCCCCTGGATGACAGCTACGCGAACGAGCGCGCCGACTTGCCCCGGGAGCCGGCGTTCTACAAGCCGGCCAGCCTCCTCGGTCTGACGCGCTTCGAAGAGCGAATCCGCGCGCTGAAGTCGCAGGTCGACGTGGTCATCGTCCAGGTGCAAAGCGGCACGGAGGATACGCACGCCCCAAGCCCGCGGAGCATCAAGGCGCTGCGGGCCGCGGCTGATGCCGGCGCCGACCTGGTGGTGGGAAACCAGGCGCACTGGGTGCAGGCCATCGAGGTGCGCAACGACCGGTTCATCGCCTACGCGCTCGGCAACTTCATCTTCGACCAGACGCACACGCCCGAGCACACGCAGGGCTACCTGCTGGAAGCAACCTTCCACGACAGGCGGCTGGCGACGGTGCGCCTGCTGCCGTATCAGATCGAGAACAAGTACAAGCCCACGTTCGTCACGGGCGCGACGCAGGTTAAAGTCCTGAGCGACGTGATCGATGCATCGACCGACCTTCCCGCGCCCTGAGCCCGCGCCTGCGGCAACAGAAAGGGCCGGCGTCGCGTGACGCCGGCCCTTCGTTTATGGGGTTCGGGACGCCTCAGGCGGGGCGGCCGGACCAGGTCGGATCCTTCTGGTCGAAGTAGGAGTCCGTACCGAGCAGGTGCGCAGTGACGAACGGAGCCACTTCGGCGGGCTTGTAGTAGTTCCAGACGAGGGTCGAGGTGACGCCCATCA
>CAZKZR010000280.1:0-3016 GCA_964557245.1 uncultured Anaerolineaceae bacterium
TGTATTTAGTAACTCGGGCCGCCTTCGCTGCCGTACAGCGCGTTGATCTTGCGGATGTCGATTCCGCTGAGTACGGCCGTGGGTTGCGTCGTGACTGGTGTGAACCGGTCGCGATTGACGGCCATTCGGATCATCGGCTGCTGGTTCGCCAGCCGGAAATACCGCCTCAGTGTCTCGAGATGTTGCGGCTGGCACGTCGCGTACGTCTGCGCATTCCCCGGGTGGATCGAAAGGATCGCCGAGACGGCATCCGGGTCGCCTAACACGAAGGTCGCGTCGCCCAGGCCGCCCCGGCTGTGCAGCACGAGTCCTGTGCCGGTCGTTCCGCGCGCGTAGAACCAGCGAGTGCGCGGAAACAGAGCCGGTTCGAGTTGCCCGAGCGCGTACGCTGTGTACTCAACTCGAGGCGCGAGGATCGAGCGAATCGTGCCGATGTCGGTTACGGGCTGCACAACGTAGTCGAGCCGCTGTCTCGCCAACCCTTGCCATCGGACTTCGCGCTCGGCCATGTCAGGCTTCCACCTCGAAGTGCGTCAGTTCTCTGAATTGTCGGTACCTCGCCTCAACTTCATCACGGGTCAGCGTGAAAAGGCGTGAGGTTCCGAATGCCTCCACCTGGAACGAAGCGACTGTGGAACCATAGATCATCGCCCGCCGGATCTCACGCGAGGTGATCTCCGGCACTGAGTCGAGGTAGCCCAGGAAACCGCCGGCAAACGCGTCCCCGGCCCCCGTCGGGTCAACCACATCTTCAAGCGGGAACCCGGGCGCCACGAAATAGTCGTCCCTGCTGACGAAGGCGGCCCCAAACTCGCCCAGCTTGATAATCACCCCGTCCGCGCCTCCCTGGAGCAGCGTTCGTCCCGATTTCGCGATCCCCGGTGCTCCCGCTAGCTCTCGCGCTTCGCTGTCATTGATCGATACGAAGTTCGCCACCGCAATGGCTTTCATGAACTCGTCCCGCGCGGAATCGATATAGAACTTGATCGTGTCCACCATCGTCGTTCGCGCGTGCGGCATCGCCTGGATCAGCGCCTGTTGGGTCACCGGGTCCGTCGCCGCCAGGAACGCCGACCGCGAATCGGCCCAGCCCTCGGGTAGCGTGGGCCGCCAATCCGCGTTCACCCCGAGGATCGTTTCCAGGGTGTCGCGGCTGTTCATGTCGTAGTGATACCGCCCGTGCCAGCGAGAGGTCAGACCGCCGGGCACTGTTTCCAGGCCCGCGAGGTCCACCCGGAACGGTTCGAACGCACGCCGGTGGTAGTCAGGAAAATCCTCGCCGACCGCTGCGAGCAATCGAACCTCGGTGAACAGCGACGCTGCAATCGCGGCAGCCGTGGCCGATCCCCCGAGCACGTCCTTGTACTCGGCGAACGGCGTCTCAATGTGATCGACCGCCACCCACCCCGTAACGAGGACCGTCATGCCTGCTGCCCCAGGCGCCGCGCGAGGATGGGCGCCAGCCGCTCCCGGTTCTCTGCGCTGATCGTTGCGGGGTCCGTGACAAGCGCCGCATCGAGCGCATGGCTACATGTGCACTCTGTGCGCGACGGCAGGTCCGCCACGAGCTTCCGCACGACTGACTGGCTCAGCGCGACATTCTGGCGCAGGGTTTCGAACACCATTTGGGCGTCCACCGTCTCGTGGCCATCGTGCCAGGTGTCGTAATCCGTGACGGCTGCCAGCATCGCGTAGCAAATCTCCGCCTCCCGCGCGAGCTTGGCCTCGGGAAGGGCCGTCATCCCGATAAGGTCGGCTCGCCACTCCCGGTGGAGGTCGCTCTCGGCACGCGTACTGAACGCCGGGCCCTCCATGACCACGTAAACGCCGTCACGGTGGACGTGGGCATCCAGCTCTTCGGCGGCCTGCCTGGCTGCTATTCGAAGCGGGCCGCAGAACGGCTCGGCAAATGAAATATGCCCGACGACGCCGTTCCCGAAGAACGTCTCGGGCCGGCCCCCCCGCGTGCGGTCGATAAGTTGGTGAGGCGTCACAACGTGCCCGGGACGATAGTCCTGGCGGAGGCTTCCCACGGCTGACACTGAGAGGATGCGCTCCACCCCAAGCTGCTTGAGTGCCCAGAGGTTTGCGCGCTGGGGCAGTTCGGACGGCAGCAACCGATGCCCGCGGGCGTGTCTGGAGAGAAATGCCACCCGTACGCCGTCTAATGTCCCGATCTGGAACATGTCGCTCGGATTTCCGAACGGCGTCTCGACGTGGATCTCCTCGATGTTCGTGAGGCCCGGCATGTCGTAGAACCCGGAGCCACCGATGATTGCGAGCGGAATTGGCTGCGTCACGTGGCCAAAGTCTACAAGGCGATGGCGTTATGGCGCTTTCAACAGGTCCCGAAGCGACTGTTGGTACGGGGCCCTCACGACTCCCGCCTCAGTGATGATCGCCGAGATCAGGTCCGCCGGAGTCACATCGAACGCGGGGTTGTATGCACCAGTGCCCTCCGGCGCCCAACGCACCCCGGCATAGCCGCCGACCTCGCTTGCATCCCGGAACTCGATCGGGATGCCCGCCCCGGAGTCGCACGCTGGGTCGATCGTGGTACGCGGCGCCGCAATATAGAACGGTACGCTGTGGCGCTGCGCCGCCAGCGCCAGGCCGTAGGTTCCGATCTTGTTTGCCGAATCTCCGTTCGTCGCAATCCGGTCGGCGCCTGTGATCACAGCCTGCACACGACCCGATGAAATCAGAGAGGCCGCAGCCGTGTCGGGCAGCAGACTGCTCGGGATGCCCGCGTTCTTAAGCTCCCAGGCAGTCAACCGCGCACCCTGCAGGAGTGGACGCGTCTCTGTCGCGTAGCAGTGGGCAAGCCGTCCGCCCTCCCATGCCGTCCGAATGACACCGAGCGCCGAGCCGATCCCGCCCGTGGCAAGCGCTCCGGTATTGCAGTGCGTCAGCACGGCGGCGCCCTTCGGCAGCAAAGCCGCGCCGAACTCACCGAGTGTCCTATCCTCGGCTCGCCGCCGTTCGAGGTAATCCTCCGCGAACGACCACAGCGCAG
>CAZKZR010000280.1:3116-4846 GCA_964557245.1 uncultured Anaerolineaceae bacterium
CCGATTCTACGAGGCCTGCGCTCGTCCCGGCGCCGCTGCCTTTATCGAAGACTCCAGGTGCCCAAGGTCCGACTGCAACGTCTTGCGCCGGTTCGGCTCGATACCCTTGAGTACATCCACGACGTGGTGCTTGAGCGAGTTCGAAACCGACTCCACCAGGTCGCGACCGGAGTCTGTCAGCTCCAGCCTGACTGCACGGCGGTCGCCCAGGTCCCTCTGCCGAGAGATGTGTCCCGCCCGCTCGAGCCGGTCCAGCACGCCCGTCACCGTCTGCGACTGCTGGGAAAGGTAGTCCGCCACCAGATGCGGCTGCGGACGGTCAAATGACTTGATCGCCAGCAGCGTAACCGCCTGGATGAAGGTGATGTCGTGTTCCCGGCTCAGCCGCTGGTCCAATTCCCGGACCGCGGCATTGGTAGTCCGGTACAGCCCCGTCACAAGCGCTAGATCACCCGAATGTTCGACAGTCATGGGACGAGCGTAACACTGTGAATCCGGTAGAAATGGGTAATCCCTATCTTGAAGAGCGAACTGTAACGCTTTTGAAAGGCGGGGACCCTTGAAACCTGTCACATGGCTATCAGTCGTATCGGACCAGGGCGTTTACGGCGTAGTTCGCCAGCTTCTCGCGCCCCCTCAGCGCAGCCAACTCGATCACGAACCCCAGCCCCGAAACTCGTGCGCCAAGCAGTTCTACGAGCTTCGCGGCTGCCAGCGCTGTGCCCCCGGTCGCGAGCAAGTCATCCACGATGAATGCCGTCTCACCCGGGCGAAGAGCGTCAGCGTGGATATCCAGTTGGCTTTCGCCGTACTCCAGTGCGTACTCCACGGACATGTGCGCGGCCGGGAGCTTGCCGGGTTTCCGCACCGGCACAAAGGGTAGCCCGAGCCGGTCAGCCACCGGCACGCCGAAAATGAACCCACGCGACTCAATTCCAACGACCTTCTCGGCGCCGGACGCCTCGACCGCCTCTGCCATGCCGTTCAGGACGATCCGCAGCCCGGCCACGTTGGCGAGTAGCGGCGTGATGTCGCGGAAAAGAATGCCCGGCTGTGGGAAGTCGGGCACGTCTCGGATCAGCGATTTCAGGTCCACGCCGGCCATTGTAGCCAAAGGCTGCTCCGTCAGGCCGCGAGGAAGCCGAGCGGGTCCCAGCGCTGCCCCAACAACGCCTCCGATGGCACGCCGAGCCACCGTTCGATGACCGTCGCGTACACCCGCCGGAAGTCCGTCGTATACGGGACGTTGCCGTTGTCGATGAGGGCGGCGAGGTTCGGTGCGTCGCCGTACAGCCCACGCTGCACGCCATTCCCAAGCACGAAGCACATGCTCCCTGCGCCGTGATCCGTCCCACCGTTCGCGTTCTCCGCCACGCGCCGACCAAACTCGCTCCACGTCAGGACAATCACGTCGTCGGCCTTTCCGTGCGCCTGAAGGTCCTGGTAGAAGGCCGTCAGCCCGGAATCAAGCGTCTCCATCAGGTCCTGGTGCTCCGCCACTTCGTTGTTGTGTGTGTCGAAACCGCCCAACGTGGCGTGCCCAACCCGCACGCCGAGATCGCCGACAATCGCCTCCGCTAGCACTGACAATCCCGCGGCGAACGAGGTATCCGGGTACTCCACCGCCGGCGTGTATGAACTCGCCGCCTGCTGAAGCAGTTGCGAGCTGGAGACCGCGCTCTCTGCGGTCGTCTCCAGCAACACTCCGTAGCGCGAGTTCGCCGGGTACT
>CAZKZR010000281.1:0-2860 GCA_964557245.1 uncultured Anaerolineaceae bacterium
TTCCAGTTGCGCTCAATGAGCGTGGTGTGGATGAAATGGTCCGCGTAAGACCAGGTCTTCTCGGCATCGTGCTCGCTGGGCGTTCGGGGTGCGTTCAACTCTTCAGGGGACATGGCACTCAGTTTTTCGAGCAGCCAGGCGCGGTCCGTGTTCAGTTTGGCTTCGATTTCGATCCGGTTCATTCGGTGCCTCCGAGGTCAAAAAGGAACAGAGGAACGCCGGCCTGCGCCTTCGTTCCTCTGTTTGCGTTAGTGGTGCGGGCGAACTACTCGAAGCTGAGGACGGTACGGGCGACTTCGCCAGCCTTCATCGCGCGGAACGCCTCGTTCACGTCCTCCAAGCGGCCGGTGCGCGAGATCATTTCGTCCAGCTTGAGGCGGCCCTGGAGGTAGAAATCAACGTAGCGCGGCATGTCCTTCCGGAAGCGGTTGGAGCCCATGGAGGAGCCCTGGATGCGCTTCTCCCCGAGGAAGTCCGGTCCGTGCAGTTCGACCTTCTGTCCGACGGGGATCATGCCGATGACGGTGGCCGTGCCGCCACGGTCAAGGCATTCGAACGACTGCTCGGCGGCGCGCTTGCTGCCGATAGCCTCGAACGAGTACTCGACGCCGCCGCCGGAAATGTCGCGGATGGCCTGCACCGGATCCCCCGAGGAGGCATCGACGACGTGCGTGGCGCCCATTTCCTTGGCATAGGCGAGCTTCGATTCGACGGTATCGACGGCGATGATCATGCGGGCGCCGCCGATGCGGGCGCCCTGGATTGCGGACAGGCCAACGCCGCCGCAGCCGAACACCGCGACTGAGGAACCGGCTTCGATGCGGGCGGTGTTGAGAACTGCGCCGACGCCGGTGGTGACGCCGCAGCCGATGAGCGCAAGCGCGCCGAACGGCACGTCGTTGCGGACCTTCACCACGGCGTGTTCGTGGAGGAGCATCTGCTCGGCGTAGGAGCCAAGGTTGGCGAACTGGCCGACGGCGGTCCCGTTCCAGGAAAGGCGCGGCGTTTCATCGGGACGGCGGCGCAATTCCGGAGCGCGGCAAAGGTTGGGCCGGCCGCTGACGCACATTTCACACTGGCCGCAGAAGACGGACAGGCAGCAGATGACGTGGTCGCCTGGCTTTACGTATTCGACCTGGTCGCCGACGGCTTCGACGATGCCGGCGGGCTCGTGACCGAGGACGGCGGGAGCGGGCAGCGGATAGAGCCCGTCAACGAAGTGGAGGTCACTGTGGCAAACGCCGGTGGCCATGGTGCGGACGAGCACCTCGTGGCCCTTCGGCTTATCGATGTCGATCTGTTCGATGGTCAGTGGCTGATGGGGGCCATGGAAAATGGCAGCTTTCACGGAACTGTCCCTCCTGCGCGGTTTGAGCGGCGGGCGGAGTCTACACAACAGAGCGTGACGGTGTCAGGTAGAGCGGGTTACGGCGGCAGCGCTGACCCTTGAACGCCCTTTGCTATACTTCGTGACGGCGATGGAGTCCTGCCATTAACCGCCCCCGCCAAGAGACGCGCGGGGAGCTGATGACTCCTACGATTTCGTAGGAGTCCGCGCCCAAATGATCGACCGTGACCCGGCACATCCGCTTCAGCGACTTGCGAGCGCATTGCGTCAGCACTTTCACTTCCGCCCGTCAGAGCAGTGGGCGGTCGGGCGTTACGTGATCAAATGGGTGTTGGTGCTGACGCCCGTGGCTGCGACCATCGGCACGGCTTGCGCGCTGTTCCTGTGGGCACTCGAGAAGGTGACCGACGCGCGGTTCGACCATCCATGGCTGTTCTACCTGCTGCCAATCGCGGGACTGGCGAGCGCTGCCATGTACCACTGGTTCGGACGGCCGGTGGAGGGAGGGAACAACCTTATCGTCGATGAGATCCATGAGCCCGGCGGAGGAGTGCCCCCGCGAATTGTTCCCCTGATTTTCGTGGGGACAGTTGGGGCCCACCTCTTCGGCGCCTCGGTGGGACGAGAGGGCACCGCCGTCCAGATGGGCGGCGGCATCGCCAGCGCATTCAACCGCGTTTTCCGGTTGCAGGACCACGAAGTGCGGACCCTGCTGATGGCAGGCGTGGCGGCCGGGTTCGGCGCGGTCTTTGGGACGCCGATCGCCGGTGCGGTCTTCGCCATGGAGGTCCTGGCCATCGGCCGGATGGAGTACAGCGCGCTGATTCCCGTGTTGTACGCCTCGCTTGCCGCCGACTTCACGACGGCTGCGTGGGACATTCATCACACGGCCTACCACATCTCGGTCACGGCGCCGGATGGGCGCTTGCCGTTCGACGCCTGGCTCATGGCGAAGGTGGCGCTTGGCGGGGCCGCGTTCGGCCTGGCGGCGCTCCTGTTTGCCGAACTGGCCCACGGCGTTGGGCGCCTGGCGCGGAGGTTCGTGGCGTCGCCGTTGCTTCGGCCAGTCATCGGCGGCGCGATCCTGATCTTCGTCACGCTCGCGCTTGGGACGCGGGAGTACCTTGGCCTCGGAGTGACTTCGCCGCATCCCGGCGACGTCACCATCGTCTCCAGCTTCGCTCCAGGGGGTGCTGAGAACTTCTCGTGGTGGTGGAAACTCGCGCTGACGGCACTCTGCGTAGGCACGGGTTTCAAGGGCGGCGAAGTGACCCCGCTCTTCTTCATCGGGGCCAGCCTGGGGAATCGCATGGCAGCGCTATTGAGCGCACCGGTGGACCTTTTCGCCGGAATCGGGTTCGTGGCAGTGTTCGCGGGCGCGGCGAACACGCCACTGGCTTGCACCATCATGGGCATCGAGTTGTTCGGCGCGGGCAACGCCCCGTACATCGCGGTGGCCTGCTTCACGGCCTACCTGGTGAGCGGCCATTCGGGGATTTACCTTTCGCAACG
>CAZKZR010000281.1:2960-4845 GCA_964557245.1 uncultured Anaerolineaceae bacterium
GATCCGGAGTTCCGGCGTTACCATTCTTACCCGGGTCGCGTGTGTGGGGCCGCGGCCTGTCCTTTTCGTCCCGCCTGCCTTCCAGGAGGGCCTCTTTTGTCAGACGAGCATTTAGACCTGCACGCCGGCAGGGACCTGATCTTGCGTCAGCTTCGGGCGCAGTGGCTTTCGCTGCTGGTGGCGTTCAGCGCCGGCCTCAGTTGGGGCCTCGTGCGGCTCGTCGTCCCGATTCTCACCGGATTGGCGATCGATAAGGCGATCATCAAGGAAGACCACGGGCTGCTGGTCCGGCTGGTGGTGGTGTTGATTGTCGTGGTCGCGTTCCAGGCGGTGTTCGCCGGTCTGCGACGGTACTGGGCGATGCGGACGAGCTACCGCATCGAAGCCAACCTGCGCATGGAACTGTACGACCGGGTGAACCGGCTTTCGTTCGATTACCACGACCGGACGGCCACGGGGCAACTCATGTCCCGCGGGAGTGCCGACCTGCACGAGATCCAGGCGTTCCTGGTCAACATCCCCATCAACTCCGCGTATCTGTTGATGGCGGTGGGTTCGTTTTTCCTGTTGCTGCGAGTGAGCGTGCCGCTGGCGTTCCTGGCGATGGCTGTTTATCCCGTCGTGACGTGGCTTAGCGTGAGGTTCTTCAGCCGCCTGGAGCCCGGCACGGAGCGCGTGCAAATAGGGCTGGCGAGCCTCTCCAGCGTGGTGGAGGAGAGCATCGCAGGGGCGCGCCTGGTGCGGGCGTTCGGGCGCGAGGAGCACGAAATCGGCCGACTGAAGGCGGTCGCCGACGAGGTGCGCAGCGATTCGATGGAAGTCGTGCGGCTGCGGACCGTCTATGGGCCGTTGTTCTACTTCCTACCCGGGCTGGGACAGCTGGTGATCCTCGCTTACGGCGGGTGGCTCGCCCTGAACGGCGATATGAGCACTGGTGAACTCGTGGCGGCGCTCCAGTTCCTGAACATGCTGGTGTGGCCGGTGCAGAGCCTGGGCGAAATGATTGCGTCAGGGCAGCGTGCGCTGGTCTCGGCCGCGCGGGTGTGGAACGTGCTGAAGGAAGAGCCAACGATCACCGAAGCGGCGCACGCCAAGCACATGCCGCAGGGCGGCGGCGAAATCACGTTCAGCGGAGTGACGTTCGCGTACCAGGACAACCGGCCGGTGCTGGAGCAGTTCACGCTCGACGTTCCGTCTGGGACTTCGGTGGCGCTGGTGGGAGCCACGGGCAGCGGCAAATCCACGGTGGCGCGGCTGCTTCCTCGCTTTTACGAACCACGCGCCGGGGTCGTTCGCATCGACGGTGCGGACGTGCGGGAACTGAGGCTGAAGGAACTGCGGCGGAGCATCGGCATCGTGTTCGAAGACACGTTCCTCTTCTCGGACACGGTGCGAAACAACATTGCCTACGGGCGCATTGAGGCGACGGACGAACAGATCGAGCGCGCGGCCCGGCTGGCTCATGCCCACGACTTCATCACCGGGCTCTCTGAGGGATACGACACGGTGGTAGGCGAGCAGGGGTTCTCGCTTTCGGGCGGCCAGCGCCAACGGATCGCCATCGCGCGCGCAATCCTCCTCGAACCACGGATCCTCATCCTTGACGACGCAACTTCGAGCGTGGACGCGCGCATGGAAGAGGAGATTCGTTCGGCACTGCGGGAAGTGATGCAGGGGCGGACGACGCTCATCATCTCGCACCGGCTTTCGACGATCTCCCTGGCGGACCAGGTGGTCCTCGTCGATGAGGGCCGAGTGGCGGCGACGGGCACGCACGCGGACCTTATCCGGAAGTCCGAGCGCTACCGGGAGGTGCTGGGACAGCTCGAGGCGGTGGCGTCATGAGCGACGACGTCAGCGAACTGCCCGAGCACGCACCGAAGGT
>CAZKZR010000282.1:0-4830 GCA_964557245.1 uncultured Anaerolineaceae bacterium
ACCAGCGCCAACCACGATCCCGGCGCCGTAGGAAATTACCGCACCGACCAGCCCAAACAGCGCCATCCGCGTCCCGGAGAACACCACGCTGCGTCCCGTGAAAAGCGTGGTGATGGCGCCGGTGCCGAACAGCCCAAATGCACTCAGTACAGCGCTCACCGCGATCCCTGTGGTCCCACCGACGAACAACCAGGCGACCACCGGGATGATCGCCCCCAGGCTAAACGTGGTGAACGAGGTGAATGCCGCCACCCAGGCGTTGCCTGCCTCATCGGCGGACATGCCCAGCTCCTCGCGAGTCAGGGTGTCCAGTGCGGTGGAATGGTTCGCCAGGATGCGCTGCGCCATCGTTCGCGCTTCGTCGTCCGGCAGACCCTTGGCGCGGTATATAAGGAAAAGCTCCTCTTCTTCCTCCTCCGGCATCAGGGCGAGCTCTTCGCGCTCGATTTCGACCTGCCGTTCGAATGCCTCGGCGGAGCTCCGCACGCTGATCCACTCACCGAGTGCCATGCTGATAGAACCGGCGAGGAGCCCGCCGATACCAGCGAGCAGCACGAAGCTCTTTCCCGGATCGGCGCCGGCCACGCCCATGACCAGGCAGAAGTTGGAAACGAGACCGTCATTAGCGCCCAGGACCGCCGCCCGCAACGCATTGCCGGTGCCCGCGCGGTGGCGGCCTTCAACTTTCGCGATATCGATGTCGAGGCGGTTGCCGGTGGATCGAGATATCTCGCGGAAAAGGCGGGCGTGGCTGCGTTCGTCCGAAGGAAGGTTCTCCGCGACGGCCTCTGGCTGGTCGTCGTACATCGTCGTCGCCGCCATCTCCATGCGTGTGACGATGGGACTGACCGTAGCGGTGCCGAATCGGCGTGCGAGCCAGCCCAGGAACTTCACGCGGAAGGAAGGCTTGTAGTTCGGCACTTCGCCGCCGGCCTCGCGGATCTTGGCCTCCCAGAGGGACATGTGGCGCACTTCGCTCGCGGCCAGCCGGGAATAAACCTCCCGCAACGATGGGTCCTTCTCGGCCTCGGCCAGGAGCCGATAGAGCGCGACACCATCAACTTCGTCACGCAGGTTGGCTTTGAAACGCTTGATATCGGCGGCACGCGTATCAGTGGTCATGGAAGCATGCTAGGCGAGAGAAGGCCGGGCGCGCGCTCAGTCAGCCTAAGCCGGCAGGTTCGGCACTCCTTACCTGCGGACGCCGCTCACGGTTTGAAGTACGCGACTCCATCGCACTCAGAGACGTCCTGCGCCGCCGCCTGGAGCCGCGTTTTCGCCGCGGCGGGCGGGTCCGGCACGGGGCTGTCGTTAAACCCGGCCAGTGCGGTCAACCTTTTCTCGGTCCGGAACGTCGCCGCCGAGGCTTCGAGCTGCTTCGTCGCGTCCTTGTGCCAGTCCTTCAGGTCCTTGGGCGGCTTCAGGTCAGCGAATGCTTCAACGAAGGTATCGATCGGCGCCACCATCAGTTCGACCGCCTTGCCCGGGTCGGTAGAGGCGGCGCCATCCTTGACGGCTTTCTCGACCCCGGTGCGCAGCTCGCTCGATGCTTCGCAAAGGCCGCGGACGAAGTCCTCGTCGTTGCCGTCACCGCTGCCGCACGCCGAGGCAGCCGGCACAACAAGGGAAGCGATCAGTGCCAGGCTGGCCAGTTGTCTACGCACGCTTCGGCTCCGCAAGAGGTTGCACGCCATAGTCTTCGACCGGGGCGGAAGGGCGAACAGGGGCCCTCGATTGCTCGAAGGCCCCTGAACGAATCGTTAGTGGCTAGCGGTCCCCGGCCGGACGTTTCCGTCCCAGGGCGATGAACGTCATCCCGGCGGCCACCGCGAGGAGCCCGACGAGGACGAAGACGAGGTTCGAGCCGCCCACCGGCGAAAGCGCCCCGCCCGCTCCGGTGCTCGGCGCGATCGGCGTCGGGTTACCCGGACCGGGAGTCCGTTCGCCCACGACGGTGCTCACCGGGCTGGGGGTCGCCGTGGCCGGAGGAGTCGCCGGCGGCGTATTCGTCGCCGTTGGGTTGGGAGTGTTGGTAGCCGCCGGCGTTGGCGTCGGGGTCGGCTGGTTGAAGCAGTTAGTGCAAACCGTTGAAGGCCGCTGGTTGATGAAGTTCACCCGGGTGGCGGAATTCGTACCGGGGCTGACGCCCCCAACCGAGGCCGGCCCAAACGGCACGTAGTTCGGTGACGGCGGAACGCTCAGGTCCTCCGCGACCACGTAGTCGGTGCAGAACGGCAACCCGGTGAAGAGCGCGTTCCCGCTCGAATCCGTTGTCTTCGAGACCGAGACTCCGCAGGCGGCCGACGTTACCGTGATGCGCCAGCCCGAGCGGTCCTGCGGGTGCGAGTCCGCGATGCCGTTGACCAGCACCTGGGTGGTCTTGTTGGCGAGGATGCTGCCCAACGGACGATTGAAGAACGTCACGACGTCAGTGTCGGAGAAGGCGAGGTTGATCCCCGTCGAAGCGCTCGCGGTGAAGACCGGGGCGTCGTCGTCGGTCACCACGCCCACCACCTGGTAGCCGGCGCCGGAACCCTCGACTACCTGGTAGGCGCCTGTTTCGATGCCCGGGAGCACGAGTTGCCCGTTCGGCCCGGTGAGGAACTGCTCGCCGCCAGGGAACTCGGGTCCAGTAACCGTCACCGGCCATCCGGAGATCCCCGTTTCCCCGGGATCCTGGACGTGGTTCCCGTTCGTGTCGGCGACCTTGTTGATCACCAGCGTTCCGGTGCTCAGGACGATGCCGCACTCCTGGTTGTTGAACGTGAAGGTGATGGTCTGGCCGGCCGCGGTCAGGTCCTGCGCGCCGTTACTCGCGGTCGTGCGGTAGGTTCCCGTTTCATTCGGCACCGGGCAGGCGCCGAACTTCGCCTGGACTTCGCTCACCGCATAGCCCGAACCGAGCGGGACATTCGCGATGGTGACGTTGCCGCCGCCCAGGGAGATGCTGCGCGATTCGTTGAATCCGTTGGGACCGGTGATGGTGAAGTCCCAGTCCGCGGGCCGCTCAGGATCGTTCTCAGAGACGTTGTCGATTTTGATGACCTGGATGGTCCCGCAGGCAACGAGGATCGTGTCGGTCGAAGTGTTGTCTTCCGACTCGCTCTCTGCCTCGTTTCGCACGACGAGCGTCGCGGTGTTCGTGATAATCCCGCACTGCTGCGTCGAAGTCGTCGCAGAGACCGTCACGGTCAGGTGTCCGCCGGCCTCGAGGACCTTCCAGGCGCAATCGAGCACTCCTGCCTCGATCTCGCAGTTCTCCGTGTTATCGACCTGCCAGTTGAGGCCCGCCGGCAGCACATCGGAGACGAAGACCCCGTACGCGTCGCCGGGTCCGGCGTTCGAAACGGTGATGGTGAAAGCCGCGACCTGGCCCGGGTTGATCGGATCCTCTACGGCGGTCTTCACGATATCGACGTCCGGGCAGGCCACTGTGATGGAAGCGCTGTCCTGGTTGTTCGCGGTCGCCGACTCGGCTTCGTTCGAAGCCGCGGCCGAGGCCGTGTTGTCCAGCTGGACGCACTGGGCCGGAGATGTCTCCGCGCTGAGCGTGATGGTCCGGGACTCGCCAGCAGGGATTTCGCTCCAGGCGCAGTCAAGTTCGCCGGAATTGATGGTGCAGTCGGCGCTGTCGTCGTCCCAGGTCAGGCCGGCGGGCAGCACGTCTTTGAGGGTGACCTTGTAGGCCGAACCCTGGCCGATGTTGCTGACGACAATGGTGAACTCCGCCATGTCGCCCGCGTTGATGCCCAACCCGTCTGGGGTCTTCTCAACCTTGATGTCGGGGCAATTCACGACGATCGTCGCCGTCGACGAGTTGTTATCGAGGGCGCTGCCAGCTTCGTTCGAGGCCGTCGCCGAGGCGGTGTTCACGAGCGAACCGCAGTGCGCCGCGGTCACTTCGCCGCTGACCGTGACGGTGAAGGTGGCGGCGGGCTGCATCGTCCCGATATCGCACGTGAGGAGGCCGCCGGCGGAAATGGAGCAGTCGTCGCTGTCATCAGTCCAGCCGATGGCGCTCGCCGGGAGCTGATCCGAGACCAAAACGTCATTCGCCACGCCGGTTCCGATGTTGGAAACCGTCAACGTGAACGACGCGTTGTCCTCGGCGTTGATTGGCGTGCTGGCGGCCGTCTTGACGAGCTTCACGTCCGGGCAGTTCACGGTGATCATCGCGAGGTTCGACTGCGTCAGACCCTCAACGCTGTCGTTGGCGGCTGAGACGTAGGCGTAATTGGTAAGCACACCGCAAGCGGCCGGCGTCGTCGTCGCCGAGACGAAGATGTCGATGCTCGCGGCCGGCGCCATTGAGGCGAAACTGCCGCCGCTGCAGCTCAAGACCCCGGCGATGATGGAGCAGCCGGTAACCGGCGGGCTCACCTGCCAGGAGAGGTTCCCGAGGTTCGGCAGCGTGTCGCTGACGGTGACACCCGTCGCCGTGCCCTGGCCGTTATTCGTGACCGTGATCTTGAACTCGGCGAGGCCGCCAGCCGAAATCGGGCTGTTCGATGCCGTCTTCGCGATGCCGACGTTGGGGCAATTCACGCCGATGGTGGCGGAACTGCTGTTGTCGCTGGTGTTCGATTCGTTGCCGGCGGAAGCCAGCGCGGTGTTCGTCAGCGTGCCGCAGGCGACAGCGCCGTTCGCGCCAATGGCCTTTCCAGTCACGAGGATGGTGAACGTCTTCGGCGTCGCGACCGAGCCGAAATTGCTGTTGCTGGACGAGGTGCTCACCGGCCTGACGCCGGTCGAAGCCAGGACCGGCGTCGAACTGGTGCGCAAGGTGCGCGACACCGGCGTCACCGTGATGATGGTCGAGCACGTGATGGA
>CAZKZR010000283.1:0-4817 GCA_964557245.1 uncultured Anaerolineaceae bacterium
GCCGGCGCCGGCAACGGCCTGGTAGGTACTGACGACGATTCGCTTCAGGGGATTCACACGGTGGATCGGGGCGAGGGCCATGACCATCGGTGTGGTGGTGCAGTTGGGCTGACTGATGATTCCTTTGTGCCACGAGAGGTCATCGCCGTTGATTTCGGGGATCACGAGGGGGACCTCGGGGTCCATGCGATAGGCGCTCGAGTCATCGAGCACGAAGCTGCCGTTGGCCTGGGCGATGGGCGCGAACTGCTTGGAGGCGGACCCGGAGGCGGAGAGGAAGACGACTTCGTCTTCGCGGGTGAAGCTCGCCTCGGTGGTCTCTTCGATGGTGATCATCTGGCCGCGGAAATCGACCGTCTTGCCGGCGGAGCGGGCGGTGGCGAGGAGGCGCAGACGCTTCACCGGGGTCTTGCGCTCCTCCAGCAGTTTGAGGAACTCACGGCCGACGATGCCGGCGCCACCGACCACGGTGATGTTGTAGGCGTCCACAGGGCGCACTCCAGGAAGAGGGTAATGGTTATGGTAGCCCGGCCCGGGTCCTAGGGTCACCGGTGGAACGCCCGAGGGGGCTGAAGGGGGCAAAAACTTCGGCCCAAACGCCCCATCCGCGGGGCCCGGATCAGGAGGACTCTTGCGGTGGAGGCTCCCAATGCAACGCGGAATCAACGTGGTGAATCTCGAAGCGACGCATGGCATGGGCATCCGGGAGACGGTGCCTGTGAGCGGCTTGCCGGACTTTTTCCAGAAGTCTTTCGCCCGGCTGGAAGAGTATTTGAACCGGAAGGGCGCGAAGTACTCAGGACCACCGTTCGCACTCTATTACAGCCAGCCGACGGCTACGGTGGATGTGGAACTGGTCTTCCCGGTGGTCTTCGATGTGCTCGAAAATCTGCCAGCCGAAGATGGCATCTACCCAATCGATCTGCCGGGCGGGGACGCGGTGGAGTATGTGTATTTCGGCCCGTATGACGGGATGGGGCCAGCTTACGGCGAGGTGTACCAGTGGCTGCAGCAGCATGGAAAGATCCCCGGCGGCCCGCCGCGGGAGGTCTACCTCTCGGAGCCTGAGGGTGACCCCGCCAACTGGGAAACGCACATCGTCCAGCCGTTCCAGAATGCGGCGTAGAGTTCCTACGGCGTCCGCCGGCGCAGCGTGGCGGCGCCGAGCGCGAGCGCGAGCAGACTCGCAAGGATGAGGAAGGCGGCGTCTCCGGCTACGCGCCCGCTGAGTCCATCGCCGCCCGCAACCCGGCTCAGGGCGTCGTAGGCGTAGGTCATCGGCAAGACATCGGATAGCAGCTCGAGCCCTCGGGCCATGGTGGCTCGGGGCGCGATCAGGCCGCAGAGAAGGATCTGGGGAAGGAGGAACACAGGCATGAACTGGACTGCCTGGAACTCCGAGTTGGCGAACGCGCTGACGAACAGTCCCATGGCGGTACCGAGCAACGCGTTCACCACGGCCAGCAGTACCACCGCCAGGATCGGCCCCTGGACATCGAGCCCAAGGATGCCGAAGGCGACGGACGCTGTGAGCGCGCCCTGGAGGACGGCTACTACGCCGAACGCGAGCGCATAGCCAGCCAGGAGGTCGAGTTTCCCGAGTGGAGTGGTAAGCAGCCGTTCGAGCGTGCCGCTCGTGCGTTCGCGGAGCATGGTGATCGAGGTGACCAGAAACATCGAGGTCATGGGAAAGATGCCAAGCAGGGGCACGCCGATGCGCTGAAAGACGCGGTCCTGGTCCAGGTAGACCCACTTCATCAGCGTCATGAGCAGGACAGGAGTGGCGAGGAGGAGGGCAATGGTGCGCGGATCATTCCGGAGCTGGCTGATGACGCGGCTGGTGGTGGCAAGGGTGAGGCGGGGGTTCATGCGGCGGCTCCAGATTGGCGCACCAGGGCGAGGAAGGCGGCCTCCACATCGGCGGCGCCGGTATCACGCAAGAGCTGGGCGGGAGGGCAATGGGCGAGCACCGTGCCATCCCGCATGAGCACGAGCTGGTCGCAGCGTTCCGCCTCGTCCATGACGTGGCTGGAAACGAGGAGCGTCGCTCCGGCGTCAGCGAGTTTGCGGAAGGTGTCCCACAGTTCGACGCGGAGGACGGGATCGAGCCCGACGGTCGGTTCGTCGAGGATGAGCAGTTCCGGTTCGGCGAGGAGGGCGGTTGCGAGCGAGGCGCGTGTGCGCTGACCGCCGCTAAGGTTTCGGACCAGCTTTCTGCCGTGGTCAGCGAGTCCGACGGTCTCGATGGTGCGAGCGATGCGGTTGCGGGGCACGCCGTAGAGCCGGGCGAAGTAGAGCAAGTTGGCTTCGACGGTCAGATCGTCGTACACCGAGGCCGCCTGGGTGACGTAGCCAATCTTTGCGCGGAGAAGCGGTGCACCGGCGTGCGAGCCGAGCACTGTGACCGAGCCGCATTCGACAACCTGGACCCCGACGATCGCGCGCATGAGGGTGGTTTTGCCGCAGCCGCTTGGCCCGAGGAGGCCCGTTATGCAGCCGCGCTCGATGTTGAGATCGAGGTCATGCAGGACTTCCCGCCCGCCGCGCAGGACGCGCAACGTACTGACGGTGATTGCGGGTTCAGTCATGGCCCTTCTCCTGCGGTGATATCGCCGTTGATGTAGCGCTGAAGGACTGGGGCGACGGCAGCCACAAGTTCGTCCCGCGACGCCTGCGCCAGGGGCGGCAACCCGAGGATGTAGCGGCCGATAGCGAGCCCGATGAGCTGTGAGCCAACGAGCCCGGCGCGGACCCCCGGCTGATCGATGCCGGACTGCGCGAGCGCCGCCTGCACGGAGCCGAGCAAGCTTTCACGCACCATCGCCGCCGCCGCTTCTTCAGTGACTGCCGACCGCACCAGGCCGAGGAGCGAACGCCGTTGGGAATCCGAATCCCAGGCGTCCAGGAAGAACGCCGCGATTCCTTCGCCGGCGTGCGCCGGGTCCGCGTTCAATTCCGCCGAGAGGATGGCGCCCGGGTCGAACGGCGGGTGCATCGATTCGGCGAACAACGCTTCCTTGTTGCCGAAGAAGTGCATGACGAGCGCCGGATCGACGCCGGCGGTGGCGGCGATGCCACGAATGGTGGCGCCCCGGTATCCGGCCGCGGTGAAGGCCTCCCTGGCCGCAACGAGGATGGCTTCGCGGGTTGCCGACGTACCGGGCCTGCGGCCGCTGCGACGTTCCCGGGCAGAATTCACCATGTGTAGAATTCTACGACCGTTGAAATGAGTCGGTCAACGTCCATCCGGGTCCGCAGCGTCGCGCGATTCGCCTCCGGGTAGGATGAAGCCGTGCCGAGACAACCCTCGCTCACTCGTGTCCCCGGCGCCGGCCTTGAGCTTGCCGCTCGCACGTGGAACCTGGATGGGCCTGGGCTACCCATCGTGGCCCTTCACGGCATCACGAACTCCGGCGCGCAGTGGACCGCTACCGCCGACGCCATGGCTTCAGGACGGCGATTCATCGCCCTCGATGCCCGGGGCCATGGAGAGAGCGACTGGGACCCGGGCGAGGCCTACGCCGTGGACCAGCACTTCGCCGATGTCGCGACGGTGCTGGAGGCGCTGGGAATCGAACGGTGCGTACTTGCCGGATTCTCCATGGGAGGCGGCGTCGCGATCCTGGCTGCGGCTTGCCTGCCGGAGCGGGTGGCCGGAGTGGCGGTGGTCGATGCGTATCCCCACCCGGAACAGTCGCCCGGATCAGCCGGGATAGCTCGTTGGGTTGCCGAAAGGGCGCACCTCACGCGCGGTTTCGACCCTGCGATCGCGCGCCGGTTCCGGGAACTGTTGGACGAGGGAGTAGCGACAAGGGCGGACCTCCGCCCGCTCTGGGCGGCGGTCGAATGCCCGGCGCTTGTGGTTCGCGGCGCGCAAAGCAATGTCCTACTCGCCGAAACGGCCGAGGACATGCTCCGTGCTCTGCCGCATGCTCGCCTGCGAACGCTCAGCGGTGTCGGCCACGCCATCCCGGAGGAGCGCCCTGGCGACCTTGCCGCGCTCCTGGAAACGTTCGCGGACGAACTGGAGCGCGGCGAAGCGTAGACTGCGGCGCACAACCTTCCCATTGGAGCCGCCGTGTGAGCAGCGCAGCCGAACTGACCGATGTGACCTATTCCGTGGACGGCGCCATCGCCTGGATTACGTTTAACCGTCCGAAGTACAAGAACGCGCAGAGCTGGAAGCTGCTCGACGAAGTAGACATCGCGATGGACGAAGCGGACCGCGACCCGGGCGTGCAAGTGATCATCTGGCGCGGCGCGGGCGGCAATTTTTCCTCCGGCCATGACCTTGGCACGCCGGAACAGATGGCCGACCGAGAAGCACGAGGCATCGGGGATGCAGGCGTGGAGTTCTACGACAACTTCAAGCACTACAACCTGGACCTGCTGCTGAAGTGGCGAAACGCGCGCAAGCCGACCATCGCGATGGTGGAGGGCTACGCGATTTTTGCGGGGTGGATGATGGCAGCCTGCGTGGACGTGGTGTTCGCGGCGAAGGACGCGCTATTCCTGCCTGCGCTGCTCGAGTACTTCTCGCTGCCGTACGACATCGGCACGCGGAAGGCGAAGGAGCTGATGTTCGAAAGCCGGTTCCTCACCGCGGAGGAGGCGAAGGAATGCGGTTTCGTGAACCGCGTTTTCGACCCGGCCGACCTTGAGCGGGAAACGGTGAACTATGCGCTGCGCGTTTGCGAGAACAGCGTGATGAACGTCCGCATGGCGAAGATTGCCGCGAACAAGTCGCAGGACCTGATGGGGTACACGGCCTCGCTGGAATCGGGGCTTTCGGATTACATGCTGATGATGACTCACCG
>CAZKZR010000284.1:0-4817 GCA_964557245.1 uncultured Anaerolineaceae bacterium
ACGTGGATGGTGAAGGCGGTCATGCGGGCTCCTGGACCACGAGGTACTCGGCGGTCGCGCCGGGGTGAATTTCGAAGCGCGTCGGCCGGTCGATGATGGCGAAGAGGCAGTCTCCGGGTGCGAGGACTGTTGGTTCGCCGCCGATCGTGAAGGTGAGGGCGCCGGCGAGCATGTAGATGTGCTGGCGGATCGGTTGCTGGGGGACAAGCGCGTATTCGACAACGGCGCCGGCGGGGATCCTCAGGCGGGCGATCTCCACGTGAGAATCGGTGGAGGCGGGCGCGACCAATGTGCGCGTGAGGCCAGTTTCGGGGTCATTCCACGCGGGCTGGAAGGCCGCGGGGAAGTGCCTCGCGCCAGCCGCTTCAACGGAGTTCATGAGCGTTGAGAGCGTGACACCGAGGCCGGCGCAGAGCCGCCCGAGGAGCCCGGCTGTGGGCGAAGACTGGCCAGCTTCGATCTTCCCGATCATTGCTTTGCTGACGTCGGACAGGTTGGCGAGTTGGGCGAGGGAGAGGCCGAGGGCCTCGCGGCGGAGCTTGAGGTTGGCGGCGATCCTGGCCTCTATGGAGTCGGTGGGCATGCGTCTACTATATGAGACGAAGTGAGAGCGTCAAGGCAGGGCTGCTTCCCGGGCTGAGCGCGCGCAGATTCCGGAATGACGGCGCATGTAAACGGCGAAAATAGGTAGCACTTCTTTTCCTGCCCTAATGCCGTTCTAAAGTAATCCACATGTTTTCGAACTAGCGTCATTCATCGGAACCGGCTTTTGCCGCGGCGCCGGGCCAACCATTCGCAGGGGAACTGGAGGGTTTCGAGATGTTCCTGGAGATCAGTTCAATCGCCGGATTGCCGGCTCACCCGTTACTGGTCCATGCGGCGGTCATCCTGGTGCCGCTGGCGGTGATCGCGCTGGCGGTGACCGGTTGGAAGGCGGCGTGGCGCCGCAATTACAGCCTCCCGGTCGCGATTATCGCAGTGGGTGGCGCGGTTTTCGCCTTCCTCGCCAAGGAGAGCGGCGAACCGATCGAGCATTCGGTGAAAGAGGCGGCGCGAGCGGCGGGGACGCAGGCACGATTCGGCGACCACCCGGAGCAAGGCGATACGGCGTTCGTTTTCGCGGTTGTGTTCGCGCTTTCGGCGGTGGCCGTCTGGGCGATCGACCGGTACCGCGAGCGGTTCTCGTTGCCGAAGCAGAGCGGACTCATCGCCTATGGCGTAGCCCTTGTGCCCGGGGCGTTGGCGCTGGTGACCATCGCGATCGCCGGGCATTCCGGCGCGAAGCTAGTGTGGAAGGACGTTGGGTCGTTCGCGGCGGGCAAGTAGCGGCGCTCGAGGGGCGGGCAGCGGACGCTGCCCGCCCTACGGCTCGATGAAGAGCACCTGTTCGGGCGTCGTCCCTATCCCCGTGCTGATGACGATGCCGGCGCCCGCGGGTGCGGCTGAATCGATGGCGCCCTGGGGCGTGAGAATAGTCGTCAGCGTCCAGCCGCTTGCGTCGTGGTCCAGACGGACGAGTGAGCCGCAGAGCAGGCCGTATGCGAGGCCGAAGCCCTGGAACCACTGTCCCGCGGCGCATTCACCGATTTGGGCCGAGGCGAACAGTTCCCCGGTGCGGGCGTTGAAAACATCGAGCGCCCCGGTGTTCGCTCCGGATACCACTGCGTTTCCGGTGATGCCCGGGAAGAAGTAGGTTCCCCCGCCGACGACGGAGGCTTCCCACCGCGTTGTGCCCGTGACGAGTTCGAACGCGCGAAGGCTGGGGCCCGGGACAACGAGGAGGCTGCCTTCCACCGCGGGAGGAGAAGAGGCTTCGAGCGGCTTGCGCCAGATTTCTCTACCGCTGGCCGGGTCCAGCACCACGGTGCTGCCATCGCCGGCGGGTGATGAAGAAGCGGCGGCGATAAGTCCACCGGTAACCAGGCTCTCGACAGCGATGAAGGCGTTGAACGAACCGACGGTTGTCTTCCAGAGCACGGTCCCGTTCGCTGGGTCGATACCCCATACGCGGCCGCCGAGTCGGGTTTTGTCGACGAGGCCGTTTGGACCCCAGGTTTCGGGGTCGGCATCGGCGACGACGAACACGCCGGCGGCCTTCATGACCTGGAATGGGATGCCATCGAAGGTCAGTCTCCAGCGTTCGGCGCCGGTTGCTTCGTCCCAGGCGTAGACGGTGCCATCGCCGGTGCCGGCCGCCACTACGCCCGCGTTGAATGCCGCCGGAAACGCCTGAGTCGGTGTTTCGTGGCGCCAGAGCTGCGTCCCTGAGACGGCATCGAGGAGGGCGATGCCGCCCGGTTGAGGATCGAAGTTCGCAGGCCCTTCGTACAGCCCGCCGTAAGTTGCCGCGACCTTAGAGCCGTTGGCGCGCACCCAGATGATGACGTTGAACAGGCCGGAATCCCAGCGCCAGCGCACCTTGAGGTCCTTGCCGGAGCCGTCGCGGTCGATGGTGAGCGGAGGAGGCGTGGGAGAAGACGCGGGCTCGGTGGATGAGGTGGGAAGCGGCGAGGTGGCGCTCGCCGCGGGCGAAGTGGGAGGAGCGCTTTCGTTTCGGTCGCTGCAGGCGGCGAAGATGAACGCACACGCGCAAACAGCGGCGAGGATCGAGAGCCTCATCATTCGAGGATAACGCCGGGTCAACCGCGGAAGTTCCGCTAGCGCGCCGTCGCGACCGCGGCGTCCTGCAGGAACGCGGCGGCGGCTTGCTTGAACTGCGGGCTGCGCACGGCGCTGATGTGGCCTTCGTAGGGAAGGGAAACGAAGCGGGCGCCGGGGATCAGGCCGGCAAGCGCTTTCGCCGGCTCGTAGAACACGTCGAGCGTGCCCGCGGCGACGAGGACGGGCTTATCCACTTCCGCGAGGTGGGCGGTCTCGATGGGCCGTCCGCGCTTGAAGACGCCCCGGTACACGGCGTCGATGGCGATGGGGTCAAAGCGGGCCATGTAGCCGGCGAGGAAGCGGAGGCGTTCGCCGAGGGGGCGGCGGGGAGCCGAACTGCGCTTGTCCTGGCGCTCGATGCTGAAGCGGCCGCGGTTGCGCGGGAAGTAGCTTCCCATGCCGCCGATAACGGCGGCGGAGATCCGCTCAGGGTGGTGTACCAGCAGCTCCATGGTGACGAGACCGCCCATGGAATAGCCGATGACCGGCGCGGCGCTCACGCCTTCGGCATCCATCACGGCGAGGACGTCCGCGGCCATGAGGGCGATGGAGTAGGCGCCGGCGCTGTACGGTTTTTCGCTGCGGCCGTGGCCACGGAGGTCCGGAATGAGGAGCGTGTGCCGGCCCGCGAGGTATTCGGCCCAGCCGGAAACCACCCAGTTTGAGTAACCGCTGGCGGTGTAGCCGTGGACAAGCACGAGCGGGCTGCCGCTGCCGGAGATGCGATAGTTGATGCGGACGCCGCTCCGGCGCGTTTGAGGCATAGCTCCACTGTAGCGGAGCGGGCAAAAAGGGTTGAGGGGTTAGCCTCTCTGAACCGGGGGCAGCTTGAATCACGAATCACACTTCGGCTAAGCTGGAAGCAGTCAAGGGGGAGTAACCAGCGCGCCATTCCCCGGCGCAGGCGCATGGTCGTCAATACGCGCTTCGGCGCCGGCCATGCGGGCGAGCCTCTCGCCTGGTGAGACCCTGGCTCATCCACACGTGGATGCGGCCAGGCGTGCTCGATGCCAGGACCGCACAGGAGGTTTCGCAAGATGGACCTTTTCGAGCTGTTTGAGAACGACCGAGACGAACGACGGCGGACTGATCCCGAGGGAGAACCGCAGCCACGCCAGAAGGGCGTGCGCGGGTTCTTCAGGCGCTGGATGGCGACCTTTTCAGACGATGACCACGATCAGCCGACGGACCGCAAGAAGCGGCGAGATTCGGACTACGGCTGGGACTAAGCCCAGGGCCCGTTAGTCCTTCCACTTTTTCGCGACTAGCCGCGGGGCGGCCGGAACCCTCTCTCCCGGCGGCCCTTGCGGCGGTCTGTTTCTCCCTGATCGGAGCAATTGGTGTTCATGGAACTCTTACCCTGGGCGGCATTCCTGGTGTTCATCGCCGGGATGTTGGCCCTTGACCTCGGGGTGTTTCACCGCGATGCGCATGAAGTGAGCCGGCGCGAGGCACTGCTCTGGAGCGTTGCCTGGATCGGCCTCGCGATCGTGTTCAATGCCGGCGTTTACGCCTTCCGCGGATCCGAAGCGGGCCTCGAATGGACGACCGGTTACCTGGTAGAGAAGACGCTCAGCATCGACAACGTCTTCATCATCCTGCTGATTTTCTCGGCGTTTGCAGTGCCGAAGGCGTACCAGCACCGGGTGCTGTTCTGGGGCATCGCGGGGGCATTGGTCATGCGCGCGGTGCTGATCACGGCAGCGGGCGTGTTGCTCGGGACGCTGCACTTCGTCATCTATGTCTTCGGCGCGTTCCTCATCTACACGGGCATCAAGTTCCTGCGCGAGCAGGAGCACACGCCGGACCTTGAGAAGAACCGCGTGGTGCGAATCGGGCGGCGGCTGTTCCGGACGACGGAGGGTTACGAGGGCCAGAAGTTCTTCGTGCGGCGCGGCGGGCTGCTGTTCGCGACACCGCTGTTCCTCGTGCTGCTGCTCATCGAAAGCACGGACCTGGTGTTCGCGGTGGACTCAATCCCGGCGATCTACGCGATCACGGATGACCCGTTCATCGTCTTCACGTCCAACATCTTCGCGATACTGGGCCTTCGTTCGCTCTATTTCGTACTCGCGGGCTACCTGGCGGGGCTGGCGTACTTGAAGCCGGCGCTGGCGGCGATCCTCGTCTTCGTCGGCACGAAGATGCTGGTGATC
>CAZKZR010000285.1:0-4816 GCA_964557245.1 uncultured Anaerolineaceae bacterium
TCGGATCCCCAATGACGACCTCGTCGTCACTGTCGACGATCATCTTCAGCGCCGATCCACCCCACACTTTGAGTGGGTTCAAGACGGTGGCCTCTGTCGTCACCGGTGATCCAAACGGCTGCAGAGTGGAGTTGTAGTGGAGGGTTGGGGAGTACTCGCCTTCGACGTCACCGCGCACGATCCAGCTTGTGGTTGCTTCGCCCCCTCCGGGGATCTGAGGCACCGATTTCGTCAAAGACTGCGGTGCTGCGGTCGGTGCGAGACTGAGACCGTCCGGCAGGTCCAAGCCGGCAGTGCCGGGTGCGAAGTCGAAGCCGGGGGGCGCCAAGTTGCGCACCACATAGCTGATCTCGAAGAACTCCTTCAGGAACTTCGCCTTCCCGTCGGGCGTGGACATGTCGAGCGTTATGTTGAATTCGTTCCGCCGTTCCGCAAGCCAGCTCGTCCCGATTTGCTTCGAACCGTCGGCAGATGGAACTTTCAGTCCGATGGTGCGCCAGGTGTCATCAACATGCGGGTTTTCTACCTGGATGACTTCGGCGCCCCACTGCGCTGCGAGCGCTGCTGCGAACGGCTGGGCGATCACCGATCCTGTCGAGAGGATCCTGACGCCTTGTAGCGGGCCAAAGCTCTCCGGGACCAGTGTTTCGCGCATTCCTTCACCCCCGAGCAGTCGGCGGCACGATACCTGATGAAACGTCCGGCCGGACACCCCGCTGCCGTCGTGCCGGCTTTCCTGCTACCGTCGAAGCCATGGCTGCCTACTCCGACCTCGTTGTCGAACACTTTCAGAATCCCCGCAACTCCGGCGAGATGGCCTCCCCCGATGGCGAAGCAACGAAATCCAATCCCGTCTGCGGCGACCGGATGCGCGTCATGATCCGCGTGAGCGACGGGGCTATCCAGGAAGTGAAATGGCAGACACGCGGCTGTCCCCCGGCGATCGCTACCAGCTCGGTCGCCAGCGAAATGGTCCTCGGTTGGCCCCTGGAGAAAGTCGAAGCCCTCACGCGCGAAGAAGTGGCCGCCGCCGTCGGCGGACTGCCGAAAGACAAAGTGCACTGCAGTGTTCTTGCGGCTGACGCCCTCCGCTCCGCCATACAGGATTACCGCTCGCGCACCGAGGCCTGATCCCGCGTTACCCGTCTGATAACCCTTAGGCGCGGGCCGGACTATCCCCGCATTGCCTCAGTACGGTCACCGCGCGTCAACCGGCTGTGGGCGCTCAATCGCCGAACTCTCATACAGGTTCCTGTTGGGTTGGGACTGTGGGGGTTCAGATGGCGGTACATTCGTTGCATCACCGGTCGGCGTTGCCGTTCGTGCTGGCCATCGCCGGCGCCTTGTTCGCGGCTTTCGCCCTGATGGTGAGCTCCGGCGGCCAGGCCGGCGCAATCACGAACTGCAGCGTGACTCATGACGCGAACGACAGCGAAGAGACCGCATTCCTCGGCATGATCAACAGCTACCGCGCCTCCAACGGTCTCGGGGCGCTCACGATTTCGACGAACCTGAACCGCGGCGCCGCCTGGATGGCCCAGGACCTCGCGGACAACAGTTACTTCTCTCACACAGATTCGCTCGGCCGCTCGGCCTATGCCCGCGCGATTGATTGCGGCTATCCCTCCGGCGCCGGCGAGAACCTCGCTGCCGGAACCAGCTGGACCAGCGCAAGCAGCGCTATGACCGCCTGGCAGAATTCCCCGGGCCACAACGCGAACATGCTCGGCGCGTACTACCAGCAGATCGGTATCGCGCGGTACTACAAGGCTGGCTCGCAGTACGGCTGGTACTGGGCAACCACGTTCGGCTCCACCAACGACGGCACCGGTGGCGGCGGCGCGGGCAACCCGACCGCGACGAGCACACCGACGCGCACTCCAACCCAACCACAGGCCACCAGCACGCCGACGCAGCCCGTCCCCACCAGCACCCCCACGCAGCCGGCATCGACCAGCACGCCGACGCCAACGTCCGCTGCCTCGACGAGTACGCCGACGCAGCAGTCGGGCGGCAGCACCCCAACTCCGACGCAACCAGCGGCAACCAGCACGCCAACGTCATCGAACGCAACGAACACCCCGACCCCCAACGCGACCAGTACGCCGACACCGCAGGCAACGAGCACGCCGAGTTCGACCAACACTCCGGCCAGCACCGCAACGCCCTCGGCGACCGCGACGCCGCAGGCGCCCGGCAACTCTCTGCCGCTCGTCCCCGGAGCGAACCTCGTCGCCTGGGGCGGCGGAAACGTCGATCCGGCCGTCGCCTTCGCGGGTAACACATCGGTTGCCGTGGTCTACGAATGGGACCCGGCGACCGGCGAATGGAAGAGGTTCTTCCCTGGCCTTCCCGCTTATCTGAATAACCTCAAGTCGATGCGGCAGGGCGGCGCCTACTGGGTCATCGCAAAGGCGAAGTCGTCGCTCTCCATGGGCTGGTGAGCCGCCAGCCCTAAGTCCCGGCGACGGTCATCTCCTTGATGCGCACCGTCGGAGCAGCGGACGAGCCGAACCAGGTGAGGTCGTTGCCCACCATGTCCACTCCGCTGAGCATCGCCTCCATGTGACCGGAGATGTTCACTTCGGTCACCGGGAACGCGAGCCGCCCGTTTTCAATCCAGAATCCTGCGGCGCCTCGCGAATAGTCGCCGGTGGTGGGGTTGAATCCGTTGCCCATCAGCGCTGTGACGTACAACCCCTCTGACACCCCCGCGACCACCGACTGGGGGTCATCGCGCCCCGGCTCGAACATCAACGTCGAGGCGCCCGGCGCTGGCAACGTCTCGATGCTGCGCTGGGCGCTCCCGGTGGTCTGGTTCTGCGTCCGCCGGGCCGTGTAGCAATCGAAGAGGAACCGGGAAAACGTGCCGGCGTTGAAAACCTCGTTCCGGCGGGTTTCCACGCCTTCGCCATCGAACGGGCGTGATCCGAGCCGGCCCGGTGCCCGTGGGTCATCAACGATGGAGACCAGCGGAGATCCCAGCGTTTCGCCGAGACGGTTCGCGAGAAAGGTCGAACCACGGTACAACGCACCGCCGGAAGCGCACCCAATCAGGTCACCCATGAGAGCGACCGTCATCATCGGTTCGAAGACCACCGGAACCTGGCGCGTCGGCATTTTCCGTGCGCCTAGCTGGTCCACGGTCCGCCGCGCGGCGATCCGGCCCAACTCCTCGGCGTCCAGTAGGCGGTGCAGTGCCCGTTCTGCCGAATACCAGTAGCCGTTCCGTTTCTTCCCCTCCGCGTCGTCGGCGATCGCCTCGACCATGAGCGAAATGCTCGTCGCGGGGTAGGCGCCTTCGAATCCGAGCGAGTTCGCGAGAGCCAACTGCCCAACACGCGTGGAAAGGCTTGCGCCGTCGGAGTTGTTGATTCGCTTATCGAACGCGAAGGCGGCCCCCTCGCAGGCCCGCGCCATCCGCACCTTTTCGTCGGTCGAAAGCGTCTCGATTCGTTCGTCGTAGAGCGCCAGCCCGTCAGCGTTCGTTGCCTTTGAAAGGAGCGCCGCCTCGGGCAGTCCAGCAAATTCGTCAGGCTCGGAGATTGATGCGAGGTCGACGGTCTCCGCCGCAAAGCGCTCCAGTGCCAGCGGCGTGAGGTCTGAGGTCGAGCAAACCGCCGTCCGGCCGCCGTTAATGACCCGCAGGCCCAGGGACATAGACCCGGCCTCGATGAGCTTCTCCAGCTCTCCCAGCCGCACGGTCACGTTCGATTCGGTATACATCGAGACGATCGCATCGCATTGCTCCGCACCAGCGCGCCGCGCCAAAGCCACAACGTTTCGAGCGATTTCGATCGGCGTCGGACCTTCCATCTACCTTACCCCCGTCCCCTCTCCATCCTTGGAAAGGGGAGACTGTGGCCTCGCGAATGCTGATTTCACTGAAATTGAGGTCAAACTTTGGTCCCGCCAACCGTTATCCCGCTTACCAGCACCGTCGGCATGCCCACGCCAACCGGGACCGACTGCCCGTCCTTGCCGCACGTCCAGCGGCCATCGGAAAGCTGGTAGTCATTCGCAACCGCCGTCACCTTGGAAAGTACGTCCGGGCCGTTCCCGATAAGCATCACGTTCTTCAGCGGCGAAGTAACCTTTCCGCCTTCGATCAGGTACGCCTCAGTCACCGAGAACACGAAGTCTCCGTTGGAAATGTTCACCTGTCCGCCTGAGTACGAAACTGCGTAGATGCCCCGGTCGACACCGCGAATGATTTCGTCCGATGTGCTCTGCCCCGGAAGCATGAAGGTGTTCGTCATGCGCGGCATGATGTAGTCCTTGAAGGTCTGCCGGCGCCCTGAACCGCTCGGAGCCACGCCGAAGTGGCGAGCACTCACCTCGTCGTGCAGATACCCGCGCAACGTTCCATCTTCGATCAGCACGTTCCGGGTGGTCGCATTGCCCTCGTCGTCGACATTTATGGACCCGCGCGAATCCAGGATGGTCCCGTCATCGACCACCGTGACGAGTGGGCTCGCGACGGACTGCCCCACGCGGCCCGAGTAGTTGCTGGTTCCTTTGCGATTGAAGTCCGCCTCCAGACCGTGCCCCACTGCCTCATGCAGAAGCACGCCGCTATCGCCGGCAGCGAGGACGACCGGCAGTGTCCCGGCCGGCGCTTCGATCGCGCCCTGCTGTAGGACCGCCTGGCGAGCAGCGTCGCGCGCCAGTTCTTCCGGGGTCACACGTTCGAAGTACTCGATTCCGAGTCTACCCCCACCGCCGGTTCGCGCCACCTGTCGGCTCTGGCCGTTCTGAGAAAGTGCGCTCACGTTGAACCGGATCAGCGGTTGGATATCCCCCACAACCTTGCCGT
>CAZKZR010000286.1:0-4772 GCA_964557245.1 uncultured Anaerolineaceae bacterium
CGTGTTATGGTGGAAGACCTGCGGCCCGAATACCGGGCGATTCCGTGCGCGAAGGCGAGGTGATCTCCCCTCTTGGCAGAAGTCATTGTCGGCGATGGCGAAGCGTTCGAAGCTGCGTTGAAGCGCTTCAACAAGCGCGTCCAGCAGGACGGTATCCTGGCTGAAGCGCGGCGGCGCGAACACTACGAAAAGCCGAGCGTGAAGCGCAAGAAGAAGGAAGCTGCCCGCCTGCGGAAGCTCCGCAAAAAGCAACTCCGCAGCGAAGCCCGCGCAGCCAGCAGGCGCTAGGGCCCGTTACCCAAACTCCCAGCGCGGGCCCGGCCATCTGTGCCGGGCCCGTGCCATATCCCGAGGAGCCTTCTCTCCAATGGTCTCGCTCAAAGAACAAATCCAGGGCGACCTCTCTGACGCCATGCGCGCGAAGGACGAGGTCCGCAAGTCCGCGCTGCGCATGCTCATCTCCGCCATCCGCAACTCCGAGATCCGCACGCCTCCCGCCGGCGCTACCGATGAAGAACTTGCCGAAATGGCCAAGCTCCCGCCGCTCGTGGCCAGCGATGACGAGGTCCTGGCCATCGTTCAGAAGCAGCTCAAGCAGCGGCGAGACAGCATCGACCAGTTCGAGAAGGCGAAGCGAACCGACCTTGCCGACAAAGAACGCGCGGAGGCGGCCATCCTCGAGGTGTACCTCCCCCAGCAGGCGACGGCTGAGGAGATAGAGGCCGCCGCGTCGAAGGTCATCGCTGAGACCGGCGCCAGCGGCCCGCGAGATATGGGCAAGGTCATGCCCGTCCTCAGCAAGCAGTTTGCCGGCCGCGCGGACGGTCGCTTGATCAACGAAACCGTGCGCAGGTTGCTGGGCGCCTGACGTGGGCATCCGCGCCGTCCTCTTCGATTGGGGCGGCACCGTCGTGCGCGATGACTCCGTGGTGCTGGGCGCGCCTTCCGCAGCCGTAGCGAACTACGTCCGCAAGCGGCTCGATTACCAGCTCGCGGATGACGAGTTCGAGCGGGCGTTCCAGGCGGTCCTGCCCGACTACAAGCCCGGAGTCACGGAGACGGCCCCGCACCTGAGCCGATTGCTCGGAGCGGCGTTTACCTGGCTCGGGCTCGGTGTGGGCGCCAGTGACGTCGAGGCCTGCGCCCGGCTTTTCTTCCAGGAGTCCACGCACGGAATCTCGGTTTACGACGACGCGCGGGCTTTGCTCGCGTCTCTGCGGTACCGTGACTACCGGACGGGCGTGGTGACCAACGCAATCTTTCCCGCCTCGCTCTTCGCCCCGAAAGTCAACGAACTGGGACTCGCCGGCTACCTCGATACCTTCGTCTCGTCCGCGGATGTGGGGTTGGCGAAGCCCAATCCCAGCCCGTTCCTGAAAGCGCTGGCCGACCTCAAAGTCGAACCGCAGGACGCGCTCTTTGTGGGCGACATGCTCGCCACCGATATCGCGGGCGCGCGCGCCGCGGGCATGCGCGCCGTTCTGCTCGAGCGCACCGACCGCGCGCGAGACCGCTCCGGGTTCCTCGTCATCGAGCGCCTGACCGCTCTGAACGACCTTCTCGGTGAAGGGCCCGCCTTCTGAGGTTGACCGGCAGCCCGCCTGCCCTCTGGTATCCTGCAGGCAGCCATGGACTCGCGCCCTTCCGCTCGCCAGGTTAGCCGCCCTGCCGCGGCTCTGTTCGGCCTCATCGTGGCTGCCTCTACGGTCGCGCTCGTCGTCCCGCTCTTCCAGTTCGACCGCGGGGTGAAAGTTGGCGATGTCGCTTCGCGTACCTTTACCGCCACGCATGCCAAGGAATACCAGTCAGACATCCTGACCGAGGCCGAGCGTGAAGAGCGCGCAAACGCCGTGCCGGAAGAGTCGCTCCCGGTTGATACCTCCATCCGCGACCAGCAGGTGGACCGCGCGGCCCGCTACGTGGATTCGGTGCGCGCAATCGTCTCGCGCAGTGACCTCAGCGCGCAGCAGAAGCAGGACCAGATCGCGAACCTCTCCACGCCGCAGCCCCTCGCGAACTTCGAGCGAGCGGCGCTGCTCAACATCGATCCCGGGCGCCTCACCGCGTTCCGCCAGATGGTCTCCAGCGGCCTCGCCACCCTCCTCAGCGCCCCGCTCAAGAAAGACGATATCGATCGGGCCGTGACCTCGTACACCGATGGCGTGAAGGACCTGACCCCCGGCAACAGCGACGAACGCAACGCCCTGATCGCGGTCCTTCGTACCTTCTCCGTGGAGACCTTCCGCGTAGACCAACCGGCTACCGACGCGAAGCGGGAGCAGGCCCGCCAGGCGGTTCCGCCCGTTGTTCGCACCTTCTCCAGCGGCCAGGTTATCGTCACCGAGGGCCAGGAGATTTCCGCCCAGGATATTGAAGCGCTCAAGGTCACGGGCGTCATCGATGACGGCTTCGACCTCTATGCGGTCGGTGGTGGCGTAATCATCGCTCTTGGACTTGGCGTGCTGCTGGGCGTCTACGCCTATCTCTTCCAGCCTTTCCAGCCGCCCGCCAACCGCCGGATGGTGCTTGTCGCCGTCACCATGGCGGCGGTGCTCATCGGCGCGCGAGTCGCGCTTCCCGTACTGACGCCGGACACCAGCGAACGCTTCTTTGCGTTTGCCCTTCCTGTCGCCACGGCCGCCATCGTCGCGGCCAGCTTCGCCGACCTGTCCTTGGCGGTACTCATCGCGGTTTCCGTCGGACTGTTCGCCGCCTTCGTTGGCGGCACCGCCCCGCAGATCGCCGGGAGCTCGTATGTCGGCTCCCTCCAGTCTCTCGAGTTGGGGATGACCTACACGGCTGCCGGGCTGGCCGGGGCCGCCGCGGTCTACCGGGCGAACCGGCTCAGCCGCTTCGCGATGGCCGGGCTCGCCGTTGCCGCTACCTCCGGGCTCGTCATGCTCGTGTTCTGGCTCATCGCCGCCCCCCGGGAAAACGTCGACCTCGCCTGGATCGCGCTCGCCGCCGGCACGCACGGTCTTGCCTCGGCGGTCCTCGCCGTCGGAGTGTTCGTGGTCCTCGCGATGGTGTTCGGAGTGACCACGCGCCTGCAACTGATGGAACTCGCGCAGGCCGACCATCCCCTGCTCCGCCGCCTCCAGGAGGAGGCTCCCGGCACCTACCACCATTCGATGCTCGTCGGCGCGCTGGCAGAACGCGCCGCCACGCGCATCGGCGCTGACGCGCTGCTCGTCCGCGTCGGCGCGTATTACCACGACATCGGCAAGCTCGCGATGCCCGGCAACTACGTCGAGAACATGCTGGACGGTGCGGCCAGCCCCCACGAGGCACTTCCCTCAATCGAAAGCGCGCGCATCATCCGCTCCCACGTGACGAACGGCCTGGAAATGGCGCGGAAGTACCACCTCCCGTCGGTGGTGCGCGATTTCATCCCCCAGCACCATGGGACTCGGCTGGTGACCTACTTCTACCGCAAGGCAGTGGAGGCCGGAGAGGCTGTCGAACCCAAAGACTACCGCTACGATGGCCCCCGCCCGCAGAGCCGGGAGGCCGCCATCGTCATGCTCGCTGACTCGTCCGAAGCGGTCGCTCGCGCCCGCCAGGACGAAGGCGCGCCCGGCATGGACGCAATGGTCGACTCCGTCTTCGCTGAACGCCTCGCCGAAGGGCAACTGGACGAGTGCGACATAACGCTCCGAGAGATCCAGGCCGTGGCCGCCAGTTTCAAGGCCACCCTCCGGGCTGTGTATCACCCCCGCGTTCAGTACCCCTCTCCCACGGCGGACGAAATCGCAACGCTCGCTCGCGGCGAAACCCCCGGCGCCGTCGCTCGCGGCTAGACCCGCGCCCGAAACACCCGCCGCGCTACACTTGTGCCATGAAGTTCGCGATCATCCGTTTCCCTGGCACCTGGAGCGACCGGGACTGCTATCACGTCCTCCACAACGTCCTCGAGCAGCAGGCGGAGATCCTCTGGCACCGCGAAACCGATCTCGCGCGCTTCGACGCTGTTGTCCTGCCCGGAGGCTTCTCTTACGGAGATTACCTGCGCACTGGCGCCATCGCGCGCTTTTCGCCGGCCATGGAAGCGGTTACGGCCTTCGCGGAAGCGGGGAAGCCGGTTATCGGGATTTGCAACGGCTTCCAGGTCCTCTGCGAAAGCCACCTCTTGCCCGGCGCGTTGATTCGCAACCAGAGCCTCGAATTCCGCTGCGAATGGGTGCACCTTCGCCGCGAAGGCGGCTCTACGCCCTGGGCGAACGGCATTAAGGATGGCGAGGTCATTCGCGTGCCAATCAGTCACGGCGAGGGCAACTACTTCGCCGACAACAAGACCTTGGACGAACTCGAGCTCCGGGGCCGCGTGGTTTGGCGCTACTGCGACGAGAGTGGCGAAGTCACCCCCGCGGCCAACCCGAATGGCAGCTCTCGCAACATCGCGGGAATCATCAACGCGCGCGGAAACGTCCTCGGCATGATGCCCCACCCGGAGCGCGCCGGTGAGGCGCTGGTCGGCGGCAGCGATGGCAACCGCATGTGGGAGTCCATCATCGGCCAGGCCGTCGCCGTCCTCACCTAGGGGATAATTTCGCTCGTTATCGGGATGCCCGAACCTTTACAAACCTGTGTGAGCGGGCGTACAAGATTTCCACGGCGCGGGTCCTGGTAAAGCAGCCGGCCGTTGGAGCTCGTTCCCCGATGAGCATGTCCGCCCCGGCGTATCCCATTGGCCTGGAAATCGATGACCCGGCAAAGCAGAGCCGGCTCACCGTCTTCTTCCGCCTCCTGATGATCATCCCCCACGCCATCAT
>CAZKZR010000287.1:0-1406 GCA_964557245.1 uncultured Anaerolineaceae bacterium
AGCTCGATTGCGCCATACCCATGGTGCCCAACGCGGCCGCCTGGCTCGCCCTTCGCCGGAGCAACGCCACATATCCCATCCCCAGGACGGGCACCAGGAACAGCGACAGGAACATCAGGGGCCACTCGAAGCTCACGGGCGCCTCTTCTTCCGCCGCTCCGCCATGCGAACCAGTGCGATCACCAGGTCCTCGTCGGTGCCCACGTCAAACAGGTCCACGCCAGCCCGGGAGAAGCTGGCCTTGAGCCCGGCCTCCCGTTCCTCCGCCAGCGCCGCGAATCGCCGCCGCAGCTCTGGATCGCCGGTGTCCACAAGCAGCTGCTCTCCGGTCTCCGCGTCCTCCATCACGATCACTCCGGCGTCAGGCAGTTCCACCTCCCGCCGGTCCCACAGCCGTATCGCGACGATGTCGTGGCGCCGGGCAAGCAGTGCAAGCTGAGCTTCCCAGCCCGGCTCGCTGATGAAGTCCGAGATGAGAAAGATGAGCGACCTCCGCTTGATGGTGTTCAGCGCGGACGTGATGAGACCGGTCAACGCCGTGCTCGCTCGAGTTGGTCCGGGCTCCCGAAGCAACTCCTGTGCCAGCCGCAACACCTGGTTTCGCCCACCGGCTGGCGGAATTGTGCGCTCTACCCGGTCGGTGTAGAGCATTGCTCCCACCCGGTTGCCTCGCCGGGTGAGCAGCCGCGACAGGGTTGAAACCAGTTCCGTGAGCACCATGCCTTTCGGCCGCGCCTCCATCCCGAAACTCATCGAAGGAGACCGGTCGAGAAGCATCCAGGCCGTCAGCTCACGATCATCGATGTGCTCACGCACATACGGCGTGTCCATCCGTGCCGTCGCATTCCAATCGATATGCCGCACGTCGTCCTCAGCCTGGTACTCGCGCAGGCCGGCGAAATCCAGTCCGTCTCCGTAAAACAGCGTCCGGTAGTCGCCCTGCAACTGGCCGTCGAGGCGCCGGATAACCCGCCACTCCAGCCGGTGCAGGATCCGTTCAGGCGTTTGCGAATGAACTTCCGTTGGCAATGGGGGCGGGGCGGTTGTTGTCATTGAGGGGGACCTTTGGGAGCGGAACGCTGGCAATCAGCTTCTTGAGGATGTCGTCCGCGCTGACGTTGTCACCCAGCGCTTCGTAGGAAAGGACCAGCCGGTGTCGCATCACATCGAGCGCCAGGTCCCGGATGTCTTGCGGCAGCGCGTAATCGCGCCCGCGAATCAGCGCGAGTGCGCGACCGGCGAGGATGAGGTTGATCGTCGCCCGCGGGCTCGCCCCCACGGCAACGAAGCGCGCCACCGCGCCTTGCCCGATGGCCCCCGGGTCTCGCGTCGCCCGCACCAGCCGGACCGCGTAGTCGATGATCGCCGGGTCCACGTAAACCGCATCCGCGCGCTTCTGCAGCTCC
>CAZKZR010000287.1:1416-4730 GCA_964557245.1 uncultured Anaerolineaceae bacterium
AGATCGGCCGTATCGATCACTTGTTGCGTCGGCTCGAGTGTGCCGGTCATCCGCTCGGCGATGACGAACTCCTCCGTTGCCGACGGGTAGTCGACCAGGACCTTCAGCATGAACCGGTCTTGCTGGGCTTCCGGCAGCTGGTACGTCCCCTCGGATTCAATGGGGTTTTGCGTCGCCAGCACAAGGAACGGCGCGCTGACCTTGTGCGTTTCGAGCCCGATGGTCACCTGCCGTTCCTGCATCACCTCGAGCAGCGCGCTCTGCACCTTCGCGGGCGCGCGGTTGATCTCGTCGGCGAGCAGCAGATTGGTGAAGACCGGCCCCATCGACGTCTGGAACTCGCCTGTGCGCTGGTTGTAGATGCGCGTCCCCGTGAGGTCCGCCGGTACGAGGTCCGGTGTGAACTGCACGCGCTTGAAATCGCCGCCGATGGACGCGGCAAGCGTTTTAATCGCCATCGTCTTCGCCAGGCCCGGCACGCCCTCAACCAGGACGTGTCCGCGTGCCAGCAGTGCGACCAGTAACCGCTCCAGCAACTCATCCTGGCCGACAATCACCTTCTTGACCTCGTAGAGCACCTGCTCCATCGGCCGCGAAGGGCTCAACGCGACGTCTTCTGTCATTCCATGGGCCTCCATTACCTTGGTGGTCCGCCGCCCGCACCGCCGCCGGTCCCGAGCGGGACGGCGAATCCGATGCCGATGAACGAGTCTGATTTCGTTGGGTTCGCGAGCGCGGTGACGATGCCGATGACCTGCCCCGCGCGATTCAGTAACGGCCCACCGGAACTGCCGGGATTAACCGCCGCGTCGAACTGAATGAGCCCGGTCAGTGTGCCGCCGGTCTCGGTGGTGATCTGCCGGTTCAGCCCCGAAACCACCCCGGCGCTCAGCGAGGCGACCAACCCCAGGGGATTGCCGGCCGCGAACGCTTCGTCCCCGACGTGCACACCGCCACCGGCAAGCACCGCCGGCACAATCACTTCCGGCATCTGGTCCGCTGTAAGGACAGCCAGGTCGTTCTCCGGCTCCGCTACGGCAATCGTCGCGGTCGCCCGTGTCCCATCAGCGAACGTCACGGAGATGGTCTGCGCGTTTCCGACCACGTGGTACGCGGTCAGGATCGAGCCGTCCTGGTTGATGATTACCCCGGTCCCCAGGCCTCCGCTCTCCCCGGCATCGCCCGTCGTAATAAACACGAGCGACGGCAGAATGAGCTGGTACACCTCGGCCGACACTGCTGGCCGGTCCAGGAAATCAGCGAAGGCCGTCGCCACCGCCGGCGCCACTTCGGCTTGCACTCCAGGTCCCGATTCCTCATCGAACGTGCGCAGGAGGTACACCGCGCCCAACGACCCCAGGAACGCAAGAGCAAGCGGCACCAACGAGCCTGCCAGGGCCTGCCAGACTCGTTTGCGGCCACGTTTGACGGCCGGCATCGGCTCGGGGCCAGGTTCCGGGTTCAACTGGATTTCACCGTGGCGCAATTCTGGCATGAGCGCCGCGCGGACGGGTCTTCATCCGGTAAAGCTTCCGGCAGGGACACCGCTTCTCCAGGACACAAATTGTGGGCCGGCCGCCGCGCTGTGCCACCGTTCCCGCCATTCGCTATGCTCAACGGCACAGAACTGCGTGCCGGAGGCGAACCATGGATGAATACGTGCCAAGCCCCATCGGATGGGTCCGAGATCAGGTCGAACTCTACGAACGGACGAACGGCGCGGAGGGCCACACCCTTCGCGATACGGGTATGCCGGTCATCATCGTGACCAACTCCGGGAACAAGACAGGCGTCATCCGCAAGACCCCGCTCATGCGTGTGAAAGACGGAGATTCTTACGTCCTCGTAGGCTCCATGGGCGGCGCCCCCAAGAATCCCGTCTGGGTCTACAACCTCCGCGCCGAACCAGAGGTGGAGATCCGCGACCGAGATGTGGTCACCAAGATGCGGGTCCGGGAAGTACAGGACCCGGCCGAGAGGGAACGTCTCTGGGCCCTCTCCGTCGCCGCCTTCCCGCCTTACGCCGATTACCAAACACGGACCACCCGCGTCATTCCCGTCTTCGTAGCAGAACCGGCGTGAACGCCGGGTGAGCGCGTAATCCGGGCGAATGAGATGACATTGCAACCTCCGTTGCCCGGGCCAGCCTCGCCTCGCTCCAACTGCATACCGTACCGTTGGGCACTGGTGGTGGAGATGAACGTTACCGTGGCCCAATTGGCCCCTGTCCAGAACGTCCCCGGGCACGCCCGCGGATGACGCAGCCGCAAATCCACAGGGAACTTCGCGTCTTCCCCGGGACGGCGTACCCGCTGGGCGCCACCTGGGACGGCAACGGCGTCAACTTCGCCCTCTTCAGCGAAGCGGCCACTGCCGTATGGCTCTCCATCTTCTCCCACGACGGCATCGATGAAGTAGCTCGTATCCCTCTGCGCGAACAAACCGATTTCGTCTGGCATGGCTACCTCCCCGATGCCCGGCCCGGCTGGCTCTACGGCTTCCGCGTGGATGGTCCCTATGAACCGAAGAACGGCTGCCGCTTCAACGCGAAGAAGCTGCTGTTGGACCCCTACGGCAAAGCTGTCTTCGGAAGCGTTCAGTGGGCTGACGAAGTGTTCGGCTACACGGTTGGCGAAGGCGACGACGCCAGCCCGGACCCCCGAGATAGCGCCCGCTTCATGCCCAAGAGTGTCGTCATCGAGAACGCGTTTTCCTGGGGCGATGACAAGCGTCCCCGCACCGCCTGGTCGGAAACCGTCATCTACGAGGTGCACCTCAAGGGCTTTACCGCTCTGAACCAACAGATCCCGGAGGAGTTGCGCGGGACGTACCGGGGCCTCGCTGATCCCCAGAGCATCGACTATCTCAAGTCGCTCGGGGTCACAGCGGTGGAACTCATGCCTGTCCACCACTTCCTTGATGACCGGGTGCTCGTGGACAGGGGGCTGACGAACTACTGGGGCTACAACACCCTCGGGTTCTTCGCGCCCGAACCGCGTTACGGCAGCTCCACGGCCCCCGGCGAAGTGGTCAACGAGTTCAAAAGCAGGTCAAAGCGCTGCACGAAGCAGGAATCGAAGTCATCCTGGACGTGGTGTACAACCACACCGGCGAAGGCAACCAAATGGGCCCCACGCTCTCTTTCCGGGGGATCGACAACGCAGCCTACTACCGCCTGAGCGCCGAGGATCCGCGTTACTACGTCGATTACACCGGCACCGGCAACACCCTGAACATGCTCCATCCCCGGGCCATCCAGCTCATCATGGACAGACTTCGGTACTGGATCATGGAGATGCACGTCGATGGCTTCC
>CAZKZR010000288.1:0-4722 GCA_964557245.1 uncultured Anaerolineaceae bacterium
GCGCAGGCGAGTACTGCTCGTAGTCGCCATTCTCTCCCTCGCGCTCCTCACCCTCACGAGCTGCGTTGCCGCCACGGATGCAAACGGCCAACCAATCCAGCAGACCACCACTGCCGGCGGCATCGATACCCAGAATCCCCAGAACGTCTCCACCGCTATCCAGCTTCTCCTGCTGGTGACAGTCCTCTCCATGGCGCCTGCCATCCTGGTGATGGTCACTTCGTTCACCCGCATCATCATCGTGCTGTCCCTGGTCCGGAATGCCATCGGCATCCCGCAGCTGCCGCCGAACCAGGTGATGATCGGCCTGGCGCTCTTCCTCACCGCCTTCGTCATGGCGCCCGCCATCAAGCAGATCAACAACGAGGCCGTGCAGCCCTACCTCAACGGCACGCTCACTCAGCAGGAAGCGTTCGACAAGGGCGAGGCGCCGCTCCGCACGTTCATGCTGAAGCAGACCCGGCAGCAAGATCTGGGCCTCTTTCTCAAGCTCAGCGATAGCGAAAAGCCCGAAACCGTGGACCAGGTCCCGACCTACGTCCTCGTGCCCGCCTTCACCATTTCGGAACTGAAGACGGCCTTCCAGATGGGCTTCGTCATGTTTGTGCCGTTCCTCATCATCGACCTCATCGTCTCTTCGGCGCTGTTGAGCATGGGCATGATGATGCTGCCGCCGGTCATCGTTTCGCTTCCCTTCAAGATCCTGCTGTTCGTCCTCGTGGACGGGTGGTACCTCATCATCGGCTCCCTCGTGGGCAGTTTCGCGACATAGGAGCCACGAGATGAACGAAGCCGTTGTCATTGGACTGATGCGCGAAGCGCTCACCACCGCGCTCCTCGTTGGTGCGCCGATCCTCGCCACCACGCTCATCATTGGTGTCGTCGTCAGCCTGATCCAGGCAGTCACCCAGGTCAACGAAGCCACGCTGACGTTCGTCCCGACGCTCATCGGTGTCTTTGTGGCGATGCTCATTTTCGGTCCGTGGATGATGGAGACCCTCCTCAGTTTCTCGGCGGGCATCTTCGCCAACGCCGCGAGCTACGGACGCTGAGATGGAAGGATTCGCCGTCTCCCCCGAATACACCTACGCCTTTTTCCTCATCCTGCTCCGCACGAGTTCGATGCTCGTGGCCGCGCCGCTCCTCAGCCACAAAGGCATCCCGGCCTACACGAAGATCGGCTTTGCCATCTTCTTCTCGCTCGTCCTGGTGCCATTGCAGAAGGACAACCCGCCTCCGGCCCCCGCAACCTTCGCGCCACTGATCGATGACGCCGCGCGCGAAGTCGTCTTCGGCCTTGCCCTGGGCATGGTCATGAACCTTGTCTTCATCGGCGTGCAAATGGCGTCGCGCATCATCGGTTTGCAGATGGGCTTCGGCCTTGGCGCGGTCTTTGACCCCATCACCGGAGCCGAATTCGGCACCTTTGACCAGTTCTACAGCCTGCTCGTCACGCTCGTGTTCTTCTCCATCAACGGGCACTACATGGTCGTGCAGACGCTCGCTGAAACCACGAAGGCGGTTCCGCTCGGCACCTTCGACCCGTTCATCGTCACCCCCGATGGGATCACCTCGTTGATTGCCGGCCTTACCGTCACTGCCGTCCGCCTGGCGATGCCGGTGATGGCTGCGCTCGTCCTTACGGACCTGGGCATGGGGCTCGCCTCCAGAACGGTGCCCCAGATGCAGGTCCTGGTTGTCGGCGCCCCGATCAAGATTCTCGTCGGTGTCCTCGTCCTTGGCGCCGCGCTGCCTGCCACGGTCACCCTTCTGCACGGCGTGCTCGGCACATCGCTCGCAGGCTCAAGCAGGGTCCTTCTTGGGAGCGCGAACTAGATGGCCGGAGAGAAGACAGAGGCCCCAACTCCAAAGCGGCTCAAAGACGCCCGCCAAAAGGGCAACGTCGCGAAAAGCGAAGAGCTCGTCACCATCGGCGTGCTCTTCTTGGCCGTCGCGGGCCTGAAAATGCTCGGGCCTGCCCTATGGGGCGACATGGAGAAGCTGCTTCACGACGGGCTTGCGAACCCCACCAGCGGCGAGCTCACCAGCGAGAGAGCTTTCCAGATGGGCAAGGAGTCTGCGGGCCGCCTGATCCTGGCCATTCTCCCGCTTCTTGGGCTGCTGGCCATCGGCGGAATCGTGCTGAACCTGGCTCAGACCGGCCTCCTGCTCAACGGCAACGGCCTGAAACCCCAGATGTCCCGCCTCAATCCGGGCTCCGGGTTCAAGCGGCTCTTCTCCATGGAGGGGCTCATCCGGCTTGGCAAGTCGCTCTTCAAGTTCACCGTCGTCGCCCTCGTCGTCTACCTCACGCTCAAAGGGCAGTTGAACGAACTCTCAGCGCTCTCCCAGTACTCCGTCGGCCAGGGCGCCGGCCGCATGGTCTCGCTCGGGTTCGACATCGCCTTTAAGTCCGTCAGCGCGTTGCTCATCATGGCCGTCGCCGACTATGCCTGGCAGCGCCGCCGCCACATCAAGCAGTTGATGATGACGAAGGAAGAGCTCAAGCAGGAAATGAAGGAGAACGACGGCGACCCCCAGGTCAAAGCCGCCATTCGCCGCCGCCGCCAACAGCTCATGAACCGCATGATGTCGGCCGTCAAGACTGCTGACGTGGTCGTCACGAACCCCACGCACTTCGCCGTCGCGCTGAAGTACGACCCGGTCAACATGCAGGCCCCGATGGTCGTCGCCAAAGGCCAGGACCACCTCGCGAAGCGCATCCGCGAATTGGCGATGAAGAACGGCGTCCCGGTGCTCGAAGAACCGCCGCTCGCCCGCGCCCTCCATGCCGCCGTCCCGGTGGGGAGTTACATCCCCGGGAACCTCTTCCACGCCGTCGCCGAAGTCCTCGCCTGGGTTTACGCGCTTCGCAACAAGTCATCCGCGGCTCGCCGCCGCTTCGTCCCGGCTACCCCCGGAGGTAACGCATGACCGTCCAGGCACAGGCTCGTCCAGTTTCCAACGTGGGCATCGGACGCCTGCTCGGCCAGACCGACATCCTGTTGGCTGCCGGCATAATCACCATCGTCGGGATGATGATCATCCCCTTGCCGCCTGTCCTGCTGGACATGCTGCTGACCATCAACATCGCCGCTTCAGTAGTGATCTTGTTGGTCGCCGTCTACACGGAAGAGCCGCTCAAGTTCTCCGTCTTCCCGTCGTTGTTGCTGGTCACCACGCTCTTCCGTCTCGCGCTGAACGTTTCCACATCCCGGCTCATCCTCCTCCACGGCGATGCCGGCTCGGTGGTGCATTCTTTCGGCAGCTTCGTGGTCGGCGGGAACCTCGTCGTCGGACTCGTGGTCTTCCTCATCCTGGTCATCATTCAGTTCGTGGTCATCACCAACGGCGCCGGGCGCGTAGCCGAAGTCGCTGCCCGCTTCACGTTGGACGCCATGCCCGGCAAGCAAATGGCCATCGATGCCGACCTCAACGCTGGGCTCATCGATGAAACCCAGGCGCGCGATCGGCGCAAGGCCATCGGCCAGGAAGCCGACTTCTATGGCGCCATGGACGGCGCGTCCAAGTTCGTGAAGGGCGATGCGGTTGCCGGCATCGTCATCATCATCGTGAACATCATCGGCGGCCTCGGGATCGGCGTGCTCCAGCAGGGCGCCAGCCCCGGCGAAGCCCTTCACATCTACGCCAACCTCACTGTTGGTGACGGCCTCGTTTCCCAGCTGCCGGCCCTCCTCATCTCGACCGCCACCGGCATCATCGTCACTCGCGCCGCCAGCGAAACGAACCTGGGCTCGCAAATGTTCGCCCAGATGACTGCCCAATCCCGTCCGCTCTACATCGCGGCGGCCATGCTCGGACTGTTCGGCATCATGCCGGGCCTGCCCAAGCTCCCCTTCTTCATGATCGCCGCAGTCTGCGCCGGCGCCGGCTGGTTCATCTCCCGCAGCAAGCAAAAGGACGCCGCCTGGGCCGCCTCGCTCGTCCCGGTTGCCGAACCTGAACCGGAAACGCTCGGCCCCCAGCAGGTCATCCAGATGATGAACATCGACCCGCTTGAGGTTGAGGTCGGTTATGGCCTTATTCCCATCGTGGATGAACAGGCCGGTGGCGGCCTGCTCCGCAGGATCACGATGATCCGCCGCCAGCTCGCGCTCGAACTCGGCATCGTCCTCCCCACCGTCCGGGTGCGCGATAACCTCCAGCACGCGCCGAACGCCTACGTGGTGAAGCTGCGCGGAGTCGAAATCGCCCGCGGGACGCTCCAGCCCGGCCAGTTCCTCGCGATGGATCCGGGCACGGCCGAAGGCGAAGTGCCGGGCATCGAGACCCAGGAACCGGCCTTCGGACTGCCGGCGAAGTGGATCACGCCCGCCTACAAGGAGCGTGCGGAGCTACTCGGCTACACCGTGGTGGACGCCGAGTCGGTCCTCGCCACCCACCTCACCGAGCTCGTCAAGCGCTTCGCCCCGGACCTGCTCAGCCGCCAGGACGCTCAGAACCTGCTCGAAAACCTGCGCACGGAATACCCGGCGCTAGTCGAGGAATTGGTGCCTTCTACCCTGACCGTGGGCGAAGTCCAGGAAGTCCTCCAGAACCTGCTCAACGAGCGCGTCTCTATCCGGGACCTGGTCACGATCTGCGAAACGCTTGCCACGCAGGCTCGCGTCTCCCGCGATATCGACTTGCTCACGGAGTACTCGCGAGCCTCCCTGGCCCGCCAGATCAGCCGCCAGTACGCGCCGGAAGGCACGCTCCACG
>CAZKZR010000289.1:0-4715 GCA_964557245.1 uncultured Anaerolineaceae bacterium
TGAAAATGACCGCGAGCGCGAACAGCATGGGCGTGCGCAGCCAGAGCTTTCCCATCCAGATGGTCCCAAGCGCGGAGAGGAAGATGAGGCCGGTGGGGATGGAGATGAGCTCCGTGGCCACCAGGAACGGTCCGTGCAGGTAGTTCGGGATGCCCGCCGTGAACATGTGGTGGGCCCAAACCACGCCGCTGAGGCCGAGGATGCCGAGGAAGGCGCCGACGGCGTAGCGGTAGGCGAAGAGCGGCTTCCGCGAAAAGTGAGCTATCAGTTCGAGGGCCAGCCCGAAGCCCGGCAGGACCATGATGTACACCGCGGGATGCGAGTAGAACCAGAAGACGTGCTGATAGAGGAGCGGGTCACCACCCGCTTCGGCGTTGAAGAAGGCGGTGCCGGCGGTGCGGTCCAGGAGAATCATCAGGACGGCGACAGCGAAGCCCTGGGTGTAGAGGAGAGCAATCCACGACGTGGCAAAAATGGCCCAGACGAAGATCGGCAGCTTGCCCCACGTGAGGCCCGGTGCACGCATGAAGATGATCGTCACCAGGAAGTTCAGGCCACCGAGGATGGATGTCAGGCCGAAGGTGATGATGCCGAGGTCAAACAGGATCTGGGCGGAGTTGGTGGTCACCGAGAGCGGCGGGTAGGCCGTCCAGCCGGTTTCCATGCCGCCCATGAATGGAGTGGAAAGCAGGCAGACCGCCACAGGCGGCACCAGCCAGTAGGTGAGGGCGTTGAGGCGGGGGAAGGCCATGTCCTCGGCGCCGATCATCAGCGGGATGGCGTAGTTGCCGATGCCGCCGATGACCGCAGCCACCGCAACGGCGACCATGAGGATGCCGTGCAGGCTCATGGTTCCGTTGTACTGATCGTGGCTCATGAACTGCATGCCGGATGACGCGAGTTCAAGGCGCATGGCCATGGCCAGGAGGCCGGCCAGCAAGAAGACGACGATGAACGTCACCAGGTACTGGATGCCGATGACCTTGTGGTCAGTGTTGAACGTGAAGTAGCGCTGCCAGCCCGGGGCCCGGCGGGGATACGTTTCCAGGCCGAACCACTCGCGGCCCCAGATCGTCCACATGCCGGCGCCCATCAGCCATCCGGTCAGCCCGAAGACGTAGCCACCGACGATGTTGATCTCACCGCCCCAGACGTCCGGATAACCGAAGAACCATCGCATCAGCGCGACGAAGCCGAGCCCGATGTAGAAGCCGATGAGGCCGAGGCCGAGTGCCGCGGACAGAGACTTGAGTGCGTACATGGGCTATTGAGCTCCTGTTTTCAGGCTTGCCAGCCACGAATCGAATTCGGCTCGCTCCACGACGCGGATGGGGAACATCATCACGGAGTGATCGAGGCCGCAGAGTTCCGCGCACTGGACGCGGAAGGACTGGTCTTCGGCGTAGGAGCCGGTCACCTTCGGTTCCACGGTCATGAACGTGGTACGTCCGGGGATGGCATCGATCTTCATGCGGAAGGCCGGAATCCAGAGCGAGTGAATGACGTCGACCGAATTGATGTTGAACTTGACGGTCGTATGAACCGGAAGGACGAGTTCCTTCCCCTTCGTGATGTCTACCCTGGTGCCATCGGGGTAGGTGAACGTCCAGTTGAACTGAGCCCCCACGGCCTCGAGTTCCAGTTGCGCCTCGGTATCGCCCCAGCCGTAGGCTCCGCGGTCCGATTGAAGTTCGCGCAGGCCGGTCATGCCGGGGTACACCATGATGAAGGCCGCGAGGGCGCCCGTGACGATGACCCAAATACGCGGGAACCATCCGTTTCCGCGAATCGTTGCGCCCATGTCGGTGCCGTCCGCGCTTCGGAAGGCGTACATGGAGTACACGATCGTCGCGATGACGAACGCGAACACCGGAATGCCCAGCAACAACAAGAAATTGAAGATCTTGTCGAAGTCGTCGGCTTCGAACGAACCGACGGTTGGAAACAGGTCGACGAGCAGCAGCGTTTCGCCGACAGCCGTCAGGACAGCCCAAAGCACTGCCGCTGGTATGAGGTGTTTGGTGTGCACAGGTTCTCCCCGGATGCAGTCCCACGCGGCAAGCAGGACTCTGGAGGGGGATGCTAAGAACCGAGGGCGGTTTCGGAGTACGTACGAGTGGGAGCACATTTATGGACGTTCGGACATTCCTTCCGATTCGAACCCGAGATCTGAGTCGCTCGCAGATAGCTTTCTCGCTACTATCGAGGGCGAGGTTGAGTGAAATGAAGGTCTGCGAACGCACCATCCTCCGCCCCGCCGCGGCATAAAGGCCGCGCGAAGGGACCGGCTTCGCCGGTTCACGGCCCTCTCCACGAACCGCGGGAGGGGCCGGGTTTTGCGCGTCCGCACGCACGAGCGGGCCGACCCCTTCACTGAGAAAGCACACTCTTCATGCGTTCGCGATTTTTCACGGGCCTCTGGGCCCACCCTGACTTCGTCCGCCTCTGGGCGGGCACAACAACCTCTACATTCGGCTCCCTGATTGGCTATCTCGCGCTGAGTTTCACCGCAATCGAGTTCCTCGATGCCTCAGCGGGAGAAGTGGCGGTGCTGGGGGCCTGCCAGCTGGTACCCGGTTTCCTGGTCAGTCTCGTGGCCGGAGTGTGGGTAGACCGGCTGCCCCGCCGCCCGATCCTGATCGTGAGCGACCTCGGAAGGGCCGCAGCCCTGTTCACGGTCCCCATAGCGGCGGCGTTCGGCGCGCTTAGCATCTGGCAGCTGTTCGCCGTTTCAATCGTCACCAGTGGATTGAGCGTGTTCTTCCAGGCGGCTTACCAGAGCTACTGGCCGACCCTGGTGGAGCAGAAAGAACTCATTGAAGGGAATGCGAAGCTCGCGGGCACGGCGTCGGTAGCCGAAGTCGCGAGCTTCGGGATAAGCGGCTGGCTCGTACAACTCCTGAAAGCGCCGGGGGCAATCGCCGTCGACGCCGCGTCATTTGTGGTTTCGGCCTATTTTGTCTGGCGGATCCGCCAGCCGGAGGCCGTGCCGGAGCGAGACCACGAATCCGAGCAATTCTGGAGTGAGGCGCGAGAGGGTGCGGGATTCGTGCTCCGGGACCCGGTACTGCGCACGATGGCCGCGGCTGAATGCCTCTCGGCCACGGCGGAAAAGACCCTCACAACGGTCTTTCTGCTGTACCTCAACCAGGAGCTGGGATTCCACGCCGGCATCCTCGGACTCATCTTCGCGGTTGGTGGAGTGACCTCACTGGCCGGCGCGTACCTCGCGAATCGCGGAACACTGTTTTTCGGCGGGATCGGGCCAACCATTGCGACTTCTGCGTTCATGCGGGCGACAGGGATGTTGTTCATGCCGTTGTGCGGCGCGAACAACACGCTCGGGATCGCTTTCCTCGTGGCGAACCAGGTGGTGACGGACCCGTTCTGGGCGCTCTTCGAGATCCACGATGTGAGCCTGAAGCAAGGCATCGTCAGCGAGCGGTTCCAGGGCCGAGTGTTCGCGAACTTCCGCCTGCTTAATTTCGGCTTCGCGCTTGTGGGCACCGCGCTCGGCGGCGTTTTGGGCGCGACCATCGGGTTCCGCTCAACGCTCTTCGTCGCGGTGTTGATCATGTACGGCTCGGCCGCGGTCCTGGCGCTTTCGCCCCTGGCGCGAGTCAAAACCGCCGGGAAACTCCTGGCCGAACGGACGGGCACGGCCTGATGCCGCCGCCGGCTCGGCAGCCAGGCGACCGGCTCAGTTCTCCGGAGGCGGAAGCGGGAAACCCGGGAAGTCGCCGCCTTCGCGGAGCTGGTCCAGGATCTTCCGGGTCATCTCATCCATCTGCTCGGGAGTGATGCCCATCTTCTCCAGCGTCGATTTCATAAGGCGCTGGACCTCTTCCATGTCCTGGCGGATGAGGGCCTCCGCGAGCTCCAGCTGGGTCTCGACGGCATGGAATCGCTCGCGACGTTCCGTTTCGTTCTCGGTGGAAAGGATGGTCGACATCAGCCGGGTGAAAAGGGTGGTGGTCCGGGCGATGCGGATGCGGTCATCGTGATGCGGCGGGAAATCGCCGGTGACGGCTACTTCCAGGCCGGTCCGTTTATCGGTGGCAGCGTACTGTTCGGCCATTGCTTCGAGGATACTTCAAAGCGGGTTTGCGCTGGCAAATCCGCGAACTTACCGCTCGGTAAGGGAAAACCCCGATCTTTGCGCAGCCGTGTCCAAAACACACTCCGAGGCGCTCCCTTAAGGCGATACTCGTAGTGTGTCTCCCCGCCCCAGCCTGTTTGCAGCGAGCGCTCTCGACCCTGAGGTTTTCCATCTCGCGGTCGAGAGTTCGCCGGACCTGACCTCGATTACGGACGAGGCGGGAATCATCGTGTACGCGAACCCGGCCCACAGGGTTGCGCTCGGGCTCGGGCCGGAAGACCTGGTCGGCACGCCGGCGCTGGACCTTGTCCATCCTGATGACCACGCGGCGGCGGCTCTCGCGCTGAAGGATGTCTCAGACTCCCGGGGAGTTGGGGGCGCAGTGCCCGTGCGACTTCGCACTCGGGGCGGCGGCTGGCTCCGCGTCAGTACCGATGCGAGCCTGCTTCCCGGCAGACCCGGGTTCGCGGTGTTCGTTTCCCGCCCGGCCCACGATGACGAAGGCGGGCCAATCGCCCACGAGATGGAACGGCTTTCGGCGATGCTCCGGGCCGCGCAGGAGACCACGCCTGACGGTGTACTGCTCGTGACGCCAACGGGTGAGACGATCTCCTAC